>JBDRQZ010000244.1:0-6985 GCA_043826025.1 bacterium
CTCTGCGCGTAGGAGATTGTCAAATCCCGACGGGCCCGCGTCATCCCGACATACATCAGACGTCGCTCCTCCTCCAATTGCCGGGGATCCTCCAGACAACGCGCCAACGGAAAGAGACCCTCCTCCAAACCGGTGATGAAGACTGAATCAAACTCCAGTCCCTTAGCGGCATGAAGTGTCATCAAGGTCACGGTATCATCATTGCGGTTGAGATCATCGATGTCGGTATAGAGGGCAATCTCTTCAAAGTATTCGCGCAACCCCAGTTCTGGGTTGTTCTCCTGGAACTCCCCGGCCGATGAGGCCAACTCGGCGATGTTCTCCAGCCGCGCTTCGGCCTCAATCGGATCGCCATCTTTCAGTTCGGCGATAATGCCACTCCGGTCCGCGACCATGGCAATGAATGGTTCGAGGGGCTGCACCGAGAGTTTCACCTCAAGATCGCGTAACAGATGCGCGAACTTCTGCAGCTTGACGGCTGTCGACTTGGGCAGGACATCCGACAGCGATGCACTGCCCGCAAGCTCCAGCAGCGAAAGGCCACGCGCCTGCGCAGCGGTCGACAGCTTAGCGATTGAGGTTGTGCCAATACCCCGCTTGGGGTAGTTCACCACTCGAGTGAAGCTGACATCATCTTTGGGATTGAGCAACAGCCGCAGGTAAGCCAGCAGGTCCTTGACCTCTCTGCGCTGGTAGAAACGCACGCCACCGACGATCTGATAGGCGATAAAACGCCGTTTGAGCGATTCCTCCAGCACCCGCGATTGCGCATTGGTGCGGTAGAGGATTGCAATCTCCTTGCGGGGCACCCCGGCAGTGATCTGTCGCTCGATCCGTCCGGCAACTTCTTCGGCCTCGGCCCGGTCGGACTCGGTGATCAGCAAGGTCAACGGCTCGCCGACCTCGCCGGTCGAAAAGAGTGTCTTGCCTTTACGGAGCTTGTTGTTGGCGATCACGGTGGAGGCGGCTTTGAGAATCCGTTGGGTCGAGCGGTAGTTCTGCTCCAGCCGGACGATCTTGCAGCCGGGGAAATCGACCTCGAAATCGAGGATATTATTGATATTCGCGCCCCGCCAGCCATAGATCGACTGATCTTCATCGCCGACGGCAAACAGATTCTGCCGTTGGCCCGCCAAAAGCAGCGCCATTTGATATTGCGCGCGATTCGTATCCTGATATTCATCGATCAGCAGATAGCGGTAACGCCGCTGCAGCAGATCGCTGGTTTGCTCATCGCTGGCCATCAGCCGAACCGCCTCCGAGAGCAGGTCATCGAAATCGAGCGCGCCAGCCTTGCGCAGCCGTCGCTGATAGAGCGCGTAAACCCGCGCCACCTTCTCGGTGATAAAATCCGCTGCCAGTCGCTCATACTCCTCGACACCGACCAGCTCCGATTTGGAATCGGAGATGCGATGCTGTACGACACGCGGGGTAGCCACCTTGCTGTCGATGCCCAGCTCCTTGATGCAGCTCTTGATCAGCGCCAGCGAATCCTCATCATCATAGATTGTATAACCGGCCGGAATGCCGATCCGTTCTCCATGCACCCGCAACAGCCGTGCTGCAAAGGAATGGAATGTGGAAACCTGCATCCGGCGGGAATCAATGCCGGTCAGGTGCTGAATCCGCTCCTTCATCTCCCCAGCCGCTTTGTTGGTGAAGGTTACCGCAAGAATCTCCTCCGGCTGAGCCAATGATTCTGAGAGCAGAAAAGCGACTCGGGTGGTCAGCACCCGGGTCTTGCCGCTGCCGGCGCCGGCCAGGACCAGAAGTGGCCCGTCGCGATGCGTCACCGCCTGCAACTGTGGTTCATTCAACCCGGCCAGAATTTCAACTTGACCCTGCATAAGTCCGCCAATATACTTCTCAGCCATGCGCAGACAAGTTAATCCTTACGGCGACAAGCAGATTGCCCCGGCAACCAACTGCTTGTGCGCCATCCGGGACAGCCATGCCTGAACTACCTGAAGTCGAAACTATCGTGCGCGGGCTGCGGCCCCATCTGATCGGCCGGACTGTTGCCGCCGTGCGCCATGTGTCAGCTCATCTCGCGCAGCGCGACCCGGACCTTCCCAGCCTGAGAGGCGAGACAATTACTGCAATCGACCGCCGGGCCAAGTATATCATCATGCAGCTCTCTTCGGGACGCCGTCTCCTGGTCCATCTGCGTATGTCGGGCCGGCTGCAGGTCAAGGAAAAGAGCGCACGGAAAGACAAACATGACCATGTAGTCGTGACTTTTGTCGATTCTGAGGTCAAATTGGTGTTTCGTGACGTGCGCAAGTTCGGGCTATTCGAGTTTGTCAATGGCAACAACGCCGCCGGACTTGAACTGCTGGGGCCGGAAGCGACCGCAATCACGGCCGCCGAACTGGTTGCGCTTTGCCAGAGCAGTAGCCGACCGATCAAAACGCTGCTTCTCGATCAGCATCGAATTGCCGGGCTAGGCAACATCTATGTCGATGAATCGCTGCATCGCGCTCGCATTCACCCACTTACGCCGGCAGCGAGAATCTCGCGCCGGAAGGTTGCAGATTTGGCGGCGGCGATCCGATTAATTCTGAGACAGGCAATACGGTATATGGGTACAACTTTCGATAGCTATCGGGGCGCTGATGGCAGCAGCGGCCGCTATTTTGAGCGACTGCGAGCCTACGGACAGACGGGTGAGTTGTGTAGCTGCGGGCGGGCCAGAATCGCCAGGACCGTGGTCGGTGGACGAGGAACCCACTTCTGCCCACACTGCCAAAGATTACCGAATGGAAGGAGAAGAAGAGAAGCATGAAGTATCTAGCTACGCTGCTTTTGGCTTTGCTACCGAGCCTAACGCTGGCCCAATCGGCAATTCCTGCCGCTGTGCAGGAATACCTCAACCCGGCGCCCCGAATGACCCGCGGCGACAGCCAGCGCTACAAACTGGAAATCGACTACCTGATGCTGGACAGTCTCGGCGGTTCTCTGGTACTCGTTCGTAACGACGCCTACTACACGCAAATCTGTCTTGAGAACTCTCCCGACAAAGTCAATTACGAGGTCGTGGTCGACTCCTTCGGCACCGGCGCCCCGGTGAGCCGCACCGGCGAAGTCAAAGGCAAGCAGCGAATGAAAGATTTCGAAGGCTACTCATTCCAGTATACTCTGGGCAAAACGATCCCCTTGACCGGCGACTGCTATGACCCGAGCGATATCCTCGACCAGGACCATTATTACGTCCAGGCCCAGGAGTTTATGGATCAGTTCACGCTGATTAGACTTCTCGAACAGTTCCGCTTTATGGCTGGTCGCTCACTTGCCTATATCGGCGACACTGCTGTCTTCAAGCTGCCCGGCGAACTCTGCTACAAGATTCCGGGGCTGGTGACCAGTTGCAGGGTAAACCAACAGCCCTACACTGTGAAAGTTCTGGGTATCAGCAGATACCTGAATGAACCCTGCGTGCTGCTCGAAATCAGCGCCCGCCCCTCGCCGCTGCTGATCGAATTCCTCGATCTTGATGGTAACCAGATTGAGGCCAAAGGCAACCGCATGCTTAACGGACGATTTATGATCTCCCTGCGCAACGGCACTCTGGTCAGCACGGACCTGCAGGAGCGTCTGACCGGAATAATGTCCGATGGCAAGAACAGCGAGCAAAATGACCGGGTAATTTCCACTCGCTTGCGAGCTATTTACTAGGCGACCTTGCTTCCAGGCTCTCCGCCGAGTTAATAAAAGCTAAACAACCTCCGGCGAAAGTCGTACATTGTGTTGTTACGAGCGCTCCGGGGCAGAGGCGTGTGAATCGGATTGCGTCGATTTCGGCGCGCGAGCTTACTTGGGAATCTCAGTTTGATCCTTGACCAACTCAGCCTGAATCTCTGGCCTGATGCTACTCCGCATTTAGTGTTAATGTCAATAATCTACCACCACATTCATCGATTTCTACTACAGGAGGAAAACTGATGAAGCGCGTATTCGTATCACTGCTTGTCATCCTCTGCTTCGGCGCGCTGTTGTTCGCCGACAATGCCGATGCGGCCAGTTATTGGCAGAAGAAGGCTGCGGAGCAGAAGCAGAAGGAAGACGGCAAGAAGAAAGACACGCCGAAAGGCAAAGAGGAGCCTTTTGACAAGGTAATCAAAGACTTTGTGAAGATTGAAGGTCTCTTTGATTTCTATGTCGACTCGACTGAAAACAAAGTCTACATGGCGATCAAACCGGACCAATTCGACAAGATCTATCTCGCCAACATCACCCGCTCGGCCGGCGATGGCACCTATTTCGATGCTGGCGCGCAGGCAGGCTCATTTCCTTTCAAGCTGAGGCGGATTGGTAAGAACGTCCAGTTCCTGGTGGAGAATCTCAATTTCCGCGCCGACGGCAACGAGCCGATGGCGGCGGCGCTGGACCGCTCGATCTCCGAGTCGGTCTATGGCAACACCAAGATCGAATCAAAGCCGAACGATGATGGGGCGATTCTGATCGATCCCACTGGCGTCCTGATCACCGACATTCCGAATGCGTCTTATTTCCTCGGTCAGGAAGGCAAAACCGGATTCCGCTTTGATGACAAGAACTCCTATTTTGAGGAGATCAAATCCTTCCCGGAGAACACCGAAATCGAGGTCAAGCTGCACTATGCGACCAGCAAGCCGTCGGAGTCGATCACGATGGGTTCGCCCTACAGCATGTTTCTGAGCTACCATTATTCTTTGTCGACCATCCCGGAGACCGATTACCGGCCGCGTCTGGCGGATGACCGGGTCGGGTTCTTCCTGACTCAGTATCAGGACTACTCCGATCTGACGATGGAGTCTCCCTATGTGCGCTTCATCAACCGCTGGAACCTGCAGAAGCAGGACCCCAATGCAGCCGTCAGCGAGCCGGTCGAGCCGATCGTCTATTGGGTCGAGAACAGCGTGCCGGAGGATATTCGCGCCGCGGTCGCTGAGGGCATTGAATGGTGGCAGCCCGCCTTCGAGGCCGCCGGTTTTAAGAATGCGATTATTGCCAAGCAGATGCCGGATACTGCCGATTGGGACCCCGCCGATGTGCGCTTTAATGTCATTCGCTGGGTCGTCCGTCCCGGCAATGCTTATGCCGTCGGCCCCTCCCGCGCCAACCCCTACACCGGCGAAATCTATGACGCCGACGTCCGGATCATGGCCGACTTCATCCGCTCGATGTACAACTATGCCGAACGCTTCATCGAGCCGCTGGCTGCCGGTTTGACGCCGGAGTCCGAGGCCTGGCCGACCGAAGCCCTGAGCCTGATGAACCCCTGGGATCCCTGGGAACCCACCTGCACCTATGCGCAGGAATCGGCCCTCCAGGCAGCCGAGGCGATGGCGATCCTGGAGGCCCGCACCGGTCTGGTCGACAAGCCGGAACTGACCAAGAAGTTCGTGCATCAGTATATTGTCGAACTGGTGGCTCATGAAGTTGGTCACACCCTCGGTCTACGCCATAATTTCAAAGCCTCCACGATCTATTCACGCGAGCAGCTCGCCGATCCGAACTGGACCTCCACTCATGGCGTCCATGGTTCGATAATGGAATACGCGCCGGCGAACGTCGCCCCCGAAGGGATGCAACAGGCCGATTTCTTCTTAGTAAGACCCGGCGCCTACGACATGTGGGCGATCGAGTACGGCTACACCCCGATTGTCGCCACTGACTTCTGGGATGAGCAGGACGAGTTGGCGAGCATCGCTTCGCGCTGCGAAAGCGATCCAAAGCTGGTCTACATGACCGATGAGGACTGTTTCGGCAACTCGCCGCGCGCTATCGATCCCTACGTGCATATCTGGGACCTGACCAATGACCCCTTCACCTATTGGAGCGACCGGATCGATATGTCGCGCGAACTCTGGTCGAAGGTGGAAAGGTTGTTTGAGAAACCGGGCGAAAACTACAAGCGTCTGCGCAACGTATTTGGCTACGGCTGGGGTGGGTTCTCCTCGGGCGGCGCGCATATCGCGCGCTTCATCGGTGGAATCGAAAACAGCCGTCAGTATGTTGGTGGTGCTCTGCCATTCACTCCAATCCCGGCCGAGACACAGCGAACGGCAATGCAGTTCCTCAAAGACCGAATCTGGGCGCCGAACACATTCCAGTTTGATGCGTCCCTGGTCAACAAGCTGCAGCCGGAGCGGATGCCTGACTTCAACTACTCGGTTTATCGCATGGAGCGGATCGACTATCCGTTGCATGATCGGATTCTGGCGATCCAGACTCAACCCCTGCGGCAGATCTACAACCCGACGACCCTGCACCGCTTGAGCGACATTACGATGCACTATGCGCCGGGCGAAGATGTCTACACTATGACTGACGTCTTCCAGGATGTACGTCGCGCGATCTGGACCCCCGAGATCACCGGGCCGCAGAATATTACGAGCACTCGTCGCAACCTGCAGCGGGCGCATCTCGATATCCTCATCGACCTGGTCACCGACACTAAACTCAAAGTTCCCGAGGATGCGCGCACGCTGGCGCGAGTCGATCTGCGCACCCTCAAGGGCGCGATTTCAAGCGCGTTGGGTAGCAACAACCTGGATACGATTACTCGCGGTCACTTTGAGGAGTCTCTGGCGCGCATCGACGCCGCCATGCAGGCCGATATTCTCTATAAGCTGTAAGATTGCCTGAGACAGTAGCAATCAAGCCCGGCCGCCTAATGATGACCGGGCTTTTTTTTGCACGTCGACCGGGTCGCGGGACCGCCGATTCCAGGCTCTAACAAATTGAGCCCGTCCGGTCGAGCACTACCGGACGGGCTCGCTCACCCCACAACCCAATCACATCCCTTGGAAAGGTGCCACACTGCAAGTAGTTGGAGCAATGACAGTGTTAGCGCGACCAGCCTAATACAGTAACAACCACCGTGCCAGACAGCGGCTGCTCTGAGCTTTCATTTTGCCCGATTGCCCGGAATTGTACGAACCGGCGGAATCAAAGCCAAAGACAACACCCGCCGAACTGGCAGAAATTTGCCGCAAATTCG
>JBDRQZ010000245.1:0-11794 GCA_043826025.1 bacterium
TCGGTCGGATTGGTGACTGCCTGACGTTTGGCAATATGGCCGACCAGTCGTTCACCACTATTGTTGATTGCGACAACCGAGGGAGTGGTGCGGTTGCCCTCAGCATTGGGGATCACTTCCGGATCCTTACCTTCCATCACGGACAGGCAGGAGTTGGTGGTTCCCAGATCGATTCCGATTATCTTCTCAGACATTGTAATCACTCTCCTTTATCTGCGTTGCGAACTACATTTTCTCATCTACTTATCGCTGTCATCGCGAGGAGCGTCAGCGACGCGGCGATCTGAGATTGCCTCGCTGCGCTCGCAATGACATCTTTTTGACATCTACTTCTTCATTCCATTTCGGGACAAAGCCCGCCCCCGGCTGTCGGGGGCGGGCCTGCACTTAGTTCTCGGTGAAATCGAGCGAGTCGATTATTCGATCTCGATCTCTTTCGGCTTGACCTCGTCCGCCTTCGGGATGCGAAGCTCCAGCACGCCGTTGCTGAAGGCAGCCTTGATCTTCGTCTGCTCCACATTCTTGTAGAGCCTGAAGGAGCGGCTGAAAGTGCCATGGAAGCGCTCGACGCGGTGATACTTGTCATCTTCGACATTCTGCTCGCTCTTGCGCTCGCCAGACACAGTCAGGTAACCATCCGCCAGCTTGATCTTAACGTCCTGCTTCTCCAGCCCCGGTAGATCAAGCTGAACCAGGTACTCATTCTCGGTCTCATGGATGTCGGCGCGGGGCGCCCAACTGAAGTCCTCTTCGGCCCACGGGGTCATATTGAAGAACTCATCAAACATCCGACCGAAACCGTCGCGCACGTGGGCGACTCTGTTCTGGGGTTTTCTCACCATGAGTGTCATTTTCATTACCTCCTATAAAACCAATTCATCGTTTCTCTCATCTTCATCTTCCGGTCCGCTTTCGCGTTCCGACCATGGTTAAGGCATGGGCCGTGCCAAACTGTTTCGTAGAGTTGTAACTGACGTAGGACAAGTGAGTTACTGGCAATATGCCAAGTTATAGATTACATAGGTGCGCCTGCCAGTTTGGCAGTGATGTAGACAGCTCGACCTGCCAGTTGTCAGCCTGGCAGGATATCTGGCAGGAGTCTAGCTACTGGAGCCGAAGCAGTAAATGCGGCGGGAGTCGGTGCCGACATAGAGCCGGCCATTGATAAAGGCGAGCGGCGCGACGATCGCTTCCTTGGTTTGGAGCGTCCCGATCAACTCGCCTTCGTCAGTGAAAGCGAATATCTCCCCTGCCGCCGAGGCGCAGATGAAGTGGCGATTCACGCCGATCGGCGAGGATGTCATCACGGCGCCGACATCGTAGCTCCACAGCAGGCCGCCTCTGGTCACATCGACACAGTAGACCAGGCGGTCATGGGAGCCGAAAAAGAGCCGGTTTCCTTGGAGCACCGGTGTGGTGAATATCTGGCCGGCGGTTTCCAGGCTCCAGACGATCTGGCCCGATTTGCGGTCGAGTGCGTACATCGTGCCATCGGCAGAGCCGCAGTAGAGCCGATCCGCAACCATCGGACTGGCGACTATTGCACCGCCGGTAGCTACTCGCCAGAGCTCGTCGCCGCTCTCACGTGCCAGACAAACAAGCTCTCCGGCGGCGTTGCCATAGTAGACATGCTCAGCGTCTGCCACCACAGTCGTGTAGATCTGAGATTCATCTTCAGTTTTCCAGATTTGTCTGCCGGTCCAGCGATCAAGACGGAAGACTGTGCCATCACGGCCAGCGATAAACAGATCGGCGTCCGCGACGACCGGCGCGCCGCTGGGATCGAAAACCTCAGCCTGCCAGACCTGCTTGCCGCTGACCAGGTTGAAACAGGTCAGCCGGTCGCCGCCGGCTTGTTCGGCATAGTACATCAGTTCATCGACAATTGCCACTGCCCCGCCGACGGCCGACTCGGTCTTGAGAGTCGAGACTACCCTGCCATCAGTAGCCGCCAGGAAGTAGATTCGCTTGTTAAAGGTCGGGACCACCACGACCAGATCGTTGCCGACGATCTGGGCGCCAATGCCGCCATTGAGGCGGCGTTCGAACAGCATCGTATCCGGTAAGTCAGTGTTTCCGTCGAACTGTGCGTTACCGCCGGGATTACCGCGCGACTGGAAGAGGCCTGGCTCGGACAAACCGGGCTCGGGAAACTTATAGAACCTCGCAGTGCAGCCGCTCAGCAGCAATGCCACGAGGAGTATACTGCAAATGTATCTCAGAAATTCCATCCAAAGAAGAAATCGAAGTCGAGGCCATCCTCGAAGCTGGTGAAATCAGTCCGTTTGGCAAGGTCGAAGCGCAACACCATCAGGTAGCCCAACGAGACGCGCGCCCCGACGCCGACCGAGCCATACATACGGTCGAAGCGGTCATTCCAGCCGGAGCCGGCATCGACAAACAGCGCGCCGCGGATGGCGCGAAAACCGACGCGACCGAAGGGAAAGCCGATGTAGAGCGCATCGATCAAGGGGAAACGTAATTCATTGGAGATCAAGATCACATTACGGGCATAGAACTCCTTGCGGTCATAACCGCGCAGGGACCAGCTGCCGCCCAGATAGATGCGCTGCGGCTCATCGCCGGCAGAGGTAAAGCCGAACAGCCTTGTCGCAAAGGCGGAGTATTTGCCCAGCCGCAGATAGTTGCGGAAGTCGACATAAGCCAGACGGTTGAAAATTCTGCCGGAGTAGAAATCGGTAGTCAGACCGACTGTCAGGTTGTAGCGCTGCCCGTCAATCGGACCGGAAACATCCCAGAGCGAATTATCATGTACGTAGGAGACATAGTTGGTCGAAAGCAACGCGTGCCTGTCAGTCTCAAACAGATAGAGTTTCTTGTACGAATGACGCGCAAACACTGAGGTCTCGATGCGTGTGAATTTCGACAGCGGGTAAGAAAGCAAGCCAATCACACCGGTCTGCCGCTCCGAGAAAAGGCCTTCATACTCATCGAAGCACTCGTCGTAGAGGTGATAAATACCGTAGCCGTAATTTACCCGTTTCGCCTTGTTGAGATAGGTTACGCCGACATTGAAGGCTTCGACGAAATCATCCTTGGTCGAGGCGGTATTGGATATCAGCACGTAGTACAGCTCATTGCCGAGCACATCGGAGATCACCGTCTGAAAGCCGCCTATTGTCCCGACGAGAGCATCATAAGCGATTGCCGACTGTGCAATATCAAGTGAGAACTCGGTACTGTAATCGAGCACGCCCTCCTCATACTGCCCCGGTAACGTGGCCGGAGTCCAGGCGGTATATGGCACGGATTCCGATTCCACTATCTCAAGCCCGGTCGTGTCAAAGGGCTGAGCATAGATGCTGAAGCCGAAATCCTGAAAAGCCGTAAAGTATAGTTCATCGTCGCGCAGCACCGGATCGAACGCCCCGGTGACGAAACTGGTCACGCGCGCGAGTCGGCCATCATCCCGCAGCAGGTACACATTCGAAGTGCCCTCGCGATCGGAGGCGAAGACAATCCCGTATGGCGTCGCAGTCGGTGCCTGGTCATGGTAGGCGCCGTAGGTCAGAGGCTCGATCTCCAGATCGCTCTGACGCCAGCGGAAGAGGTTGGTGAAGCCTTCATGCCCGGGACCGCTACGATCAGAGGCAAAAACAACGTCACCATTCGGCATGACCGTCGGATCGGTATCGAAATAGATGTCCTCGCTCAGCCGGCGCAGAGTCGAATCGACCAGCGACAGGCTGTAAATGTCATAGATACCATCGCGCGCGGCTCCCGCGAACACCAGCGCGGTGTCGCCGGGGCTCCAGGCGGGGGAGTCCAAATGAAAGAGGCCGGGCAGTTCGAACTTGTTGACGATCTTGCGGGCCCGCAGGTCGTAGATGTAAATCACATCCTGCTCGTAATTCTTCGAAATAAAAGCCAGACGGCCGTCATCGCTCGCACCCAGGCGAGATTGCAGCAAGTGCAATGACTCAAAGTCGGGTGAGCGCTCACCCTTGACCAGAGTCAACTCTTGCTTAGTGGATGGTGAACGCATGTAGATACCGGAGTATCCCAGTTTGTTGGCTTTGTAGACGACCCAATCGTCTGCACCCTTCAACTCCAGCTTCGGAGCCACCGGGGTCGCGGCAAAGATGTCAGGTGTCACAGGGCGACAGACCTGCTCCGGCAGATCGCCGCCCTCGAAGCGGGGGTAGTATTCCTTCTGCAGGTAATAGACCCACTTCTTGCTGGCATCTTCAAGGCTCTCGCCGACGGTCAATGCAAACAGTTCGCTGAAGTTTCTCGCTTTCCACCAATTCTCGAAAAGCTGCAGCAGTTTGTCTTCACCATAGGTGTCAGCCAGGAACGCGCAGAAAGACTGCCCGTATTTGTACATAAAGAAGGTGCCGTAGAGATAGCTGAGGTCCTGCAATCCCGCGAGCGTACCGGAGAGGGCCATGTCGGCCATAATCATCTCGCCCTGACTGTCCCAGCCACCCGACCAGTATTCGGCAATCCCTTCGGTGAACCAGAGCGGCGGCCCATAGTAGCTGGTCTTGCGGTGCGAAGAAACGTTGGCGTAGATCTTGTCGAAGGTGAACACATGCACCAGTTCATGGCGAATGACGCGGCGAAAATTGGCGACTGAGCCGTTAAACGGCACCACCACCCGGCCCTTATAGAATTCGGTGAAGCCGCCGACACTCTCGGGCAACAGCCCGGGGGTAACATTGGTCTGACTGAAGAATGTCGGGGCGCTGTAAATGATGACCGGAACCTTATTTTCGATATGATGATTGAACTTGTCAGCTAGTGCCGCGTAAGACTCCTCGGCGGCAGCCGCTGCGATCTGGGCTACCTCCAGTTCACTCTGGTAAAAGTAGACCTTGAAATGGGTAGTGCTCAGGACTTTCCAGTCGAACTCTGAGTACTGAATTTTGTTTTTGCCGAAATAGAACTGCGCCGATAGCGTAACGCAAAGAAGCAGTACGAGGATCGGAATGAATCTGAGAGTTGCTTTCATTATCGCTTTTCCCGCGCGCGAAGGTGTTTTTCCGCCATCTTCACCGAGGGAGGTTTGCGCAGTTGCGCGAACAGCGAGCGGGAGGAATCCCGCACGTAGCGCCGGAGGACATTGTCAGTTACCGACGATCTCCGATCTATAAACGTTTTGACGATCATCTCGTTTAAAGCTTCATCCCGTTTACCGCCAAGTTCGCGGTAAGCCTCCGACTCTCCCAGGAGCACCAAAGCAAGAAACGCACCGGCTCGCGCGCTGTCAATGCCTGTTAGCAACGGCAGGAGATACTGTCGCTCAGAGGGATGTCGCAGAAAATAATCCTCGACCAGCGGATAGACGTCCTTCGGGTTCCGTTCCGCCAAGGACCGCACCGCCCGCGAATGCACCCTGCGCTCCGGATGAGAGAGCATCTTGGCAAGAATCCGGGTCGCGTCATCCCAATGAAGCTTCTCCAGCGCGACTATGACCTCCTCTGCTACGCGCTGGTCGCGAAAGTCGCTCAGAGGCTCCAGTAGTTCAACCGCATCGGGGTGGCCGGTGTTTCCCAGAATCAGGATAATATTGCGCAATTTGTACCAGATCATCTCCGGCACTTCAGGCAATTGGGCATAGCGTCCGCCCGCCTGCTGGCTTTCGAGTTCGGTCCGCATTGTAGCGACTGCTTCATCCCCCATCGCCGAGAGCAGCCGGATCATCATCAGCCGGATGCCCCGTTCCGGGTGGGTCAGGTGTCCGGCGAACGCCAGGGCCGCGTCCCGACCGCCAAAACTCTCCAGCAATTGGAAAGCGGCATGCGCGCAGCCGCTGAAATTCCGGGCGAGTTTCGTGATCACCAATTCTACGGCTTTGGCCGAAGAGAGTCGTTTTCGCAGTTCCCAGGCATGACCGGCCACGCCATCAGCGTGGACCTGTTTGCCGAAGGCCTTTTGATTGATCGCCTGCAGCATCTGGCGTGCGGTGTCGTAGTCCTGTTGTCGCAGCGCCGAGAGGTAGAAATGCTCAAGGTGGCGTCCGACAAAACGAAACTCCGGCAGCCCGATGGCGGGATCGGCAAGTCGTCGCACGATTTCCTGTTGGTAAGCAGCGGCGACGACGGACTCGCCACTGTTTGCGACCAATTCGAGAAAATGGGCGAGCGTCCCCTGCTGGGCTGAGTTCAGTTCATAGTCTGCAGCGGCACAGATATCGAAAAGCCTACTGACGAAACCCTCGAGATATGTCTTATCTTCTATACGTTCGATCCAGGCAGCAAGATCAGCAGCCTGCCCCACCTCCGGCTCTCCCGATTTGAAGATCTCGAGGAAACGCTCCGCCTCATCGCAGGCGATCTGTTCAGTTGTGGCCTCCTGATTGAAGACCAAATCGAGGTAGCGCTGTTCGACGATCCCGGCTGCGACCAACGCATCTCGCAGCGAGCGCAACAACGCCGGATCTTCCTTCCTTTCGAGCAGGTCCTTAATCGAGAGCAGAGCCTGAGCGGCATTGAAGTCGCTCTTTAGATCCTCGTCGACGACAGATTCGCGCAAGCCGGCGACCAGCAGGAGAACCAGTTCCTCATCGTTCAAATCATCGAGCTGTTTCAGTACCACACCGGGATCGGGGAGCGCTGGCGTTACAGGAAGATCGCTTTCGCTCCCCGCCTTCGGCCCCGCCTCATTGTTCTCTACACCAGAACCGTAGCCTTGAATCGCCCCCCCGCTGCCGACTGCCAACTCCTCCGCTGTTCCTTCTGACTGGCCGGTTCCCGGGTTGGCGGTTGAACGAGCTTCGGTGGGTGTGGCGCCGCCGATGTAATCACAGACGAGTCGAGCCAGCGCGGCGTTACCGCTGGTAGCTGAGGTCTGCCCTTTTCTGCTAAGCAGGCTTACGACTGCTCCGGGATGCTTGCGGACCAGATCGCTGAGAGTCATCCGCAGAGATGAATCTCCGGCAACGCCTTCGATCACCTGATCGGCGGAGACGACTTTCTCATCATGGCCAACCAGCTCATAGTGCCACTTGTCGATCTCAATCCCTGAGATCTGCCTCTCCTTGAGAAAGCCGATTAAGTCGCGTTCTTCCTGCTTGATATTGAGATGGCCAAGGAAGGCCTCCAGCTCTTCTGCTTGCAGCTTCTTGGTGAAGGCAACGCTCTGGAGGTTACCGTCAACCATCGCGCGACCCAAGCCTTCAAGAAGATTGCGATCATCCAGGGGAGCACCGTCGCCGATGAGTTTTCCATCGGCCAAAGAAATGATCACCTTCTCCTGGCGTTCCCAGATGAGGGTAAGGATTTCATAGGGGCGATTGGCGGCGAGTCTGGCAGCCGGATGCCCTTCCGGATAGAGCGCGAGACGTTTACCGGCAGCGGCGAGTTCGCGCATTAGTGCCGCAGCGTTGGCGGCTTTTGTCGACGTTGGCATATTCTGACCCATATCAACAAATATCGGAAAATACTCCCGCTATCTTCAGGGTCGGTACGGGAAGTTTAACCTCTTTCCTGACAATAGATTTCGGCAGCGCCTGGAATTAGAAACGGGGCCTGTCTTTCAACAGACCCCGTTATCAGCAAAGGGAGGGATATCGAAATCAATCGCGACTAGAATGGCGGTCCGAAAATCGACAGCCAATGCTCACAACTGCAGGGTGAGTCACCGCTGGCAAAGATGTAGCTAATCAGAAAAACGACATCGGTGATATTGGCCAATCCGTCGCAATTGGCGTCGCCGGAGCAGACGGCGAATGGGGTCGGCTCTGGCCCGCTGCTGAAAATGTAGGAGATGAGAAAAACAACATCGGTGATGTTCGCTATATCGTCGCCATTTGCGTCGCCGGGGATGCATTCGCAGGTGCCGAGTCGATAGGAAATCTCGAGATAAGGCTGATCCTGCGTCTCAGCCTCCTCGCGGCTGCTGAAGCCAATCCAGTTGCCCTGGTCCGGC
Source organism: bacterium (assembly GCA_043826025.1). Lineage (GTDB taxonomy): Bacteria > Zixibacteria > MSB-5A5 > CAIYYT01 > CAIYYT01 > JBDRQZ01. The sequence continues at coordinate 7,894 of JBDRQZ010000245.1, forward strand.
TCCGCGGAGCCCTTCAGCACGACAGAATAGACCCGATCTCCGGCGTAGGCGACGCGGACATCTGTCGTAACACTCCAGCAGTTCCAATCCTGGTCGGTGTTGTGCTCGTCGGCTGGCGACGCAGCGATGGGTGGTTGATTCTCCCAGCTAAGTCCCTCTTCCGTCCAGGAGTCATCAAGTTGGTGGTAGGCTCCGGTACGGATTGCGTTGGTCGCTACGCCGGCGGCTTTGATATAGAGTCGAGCTTCAGCGATTTCCTGGTTCGGCGGAATCGCGCCAAGGTCGAACTTCAAATAGGTCCGGCAGGTATGCGCCGGGTCATTGCCATTGTCATCGCCGGCGTAGAGCAAGCTCTGTTCGCCGAAATTGCTGCTCGGCTCGGTGTCGTTAACATAGCTGTCCTCGCCGGCAGGTATGGTGGCCAGAGTGGCTGCCAGAGGCGCTTTCCGGCCATAATAGAGCACCCGGTAAGGCGGAGTGTCCGCAGCCTGTTGGGAACTGCAGACTGCATGCAAGTCGCCACCGGCATCGACAGCTATGTCCCCAGTCGGCGTAGAGCCATAAAGCGTGCCAACATAGTATTCGCTACAGTGTCCGAAGGTGGCATAGAAATTGGCTCGTTGTGCGTCTATTGACTCGATGTATTCTGTCGCACCGGCGTCGATAGGGGCGGCACTGACATCAACATCAGGCACATCGAGGATGATGCGATCGCCGATCTTTGTCTCAGCCGTGAATGTCGAGCCGTAGTCGTTACTTAGCCTCTGCACCGGGCCGTTCGGCGAACTCTGGCGGTTGACATAGACCTGGGAGCCATAGGCAGCAATCGCGACCTCGGCCAGAGCGCCGGGAGCCTCGCTCCACATAGGTTGCGGAGTGCTCCAGCTTACTCCGGCGTTGCTGCTGTTGGCCAGGAGAGCCGCGACTTCAGTCTCGTCGGCTTCAATCCAGGCGAGATGGAGTTGAGCGGAGCCGTCAATTGCTATGCGGGGGTGAGACTCGACCGTTGCCGCGCCATCATTGGTGATCGAACCGATAGTGCCCCACGAGGTGCCGCCGTTGCTGCTCGATCTGAAGCCGACATCATAACCTGGTCCATTCTTGATCCAGGTGACATAGACCAGATTCCCGGAGGCGGTCACGTCGGGATCGAAACCATCGTTGGCGCCGGAGGTCAGAGCCGACGCCGGCGAAAATGATAGACCATCATTGTGACTGCCGCGATACTGGATACTGGTTGCGCCCCGCCACACGACGTAAACATTCTGCCCGGAGACGGCGATTCGTGGTGAAAGTACTACACCGCTGCGTAACGTCGTGGTAGTGCCCCAGGTGGCACCGCCATCGCTGCTGGAGCGGTACCTGAGCAACGTACCGGGGGCGTCGCTCCAGATAATGTGAACATAGCTGCCGCTGACCCCAATTCTGGGGCAGCACCACTCAGTACTCGCATCTGATATCGGGATGGGGCCAGTCCACTCGGGAGAAGGGATGAAATAGTCGACCTCCAGATAGGGAGCTTCTCCCCCCGCATTCTCCTGCGAGTGGAAAAATATCTGCGCAAAGTCGCCATCGTTGGCCGAGTCGATTATTGCCCAGCCGAAAGAATCATAAGCCCCGGCAAGGACGCTCTGGACTTCCGTAGTCAGGTCCCAGTTCAACCAGACTCCGGGAGCAGCCGGAACCACGGCAAGGTCCGCTGCAGTCGGCGCGGAGGCAGGCTGATTGCTCCAGGTCACACTTCCCTCCTCCCAATCTTGCTCGATGCGGCGTGCTTCGAGAACTCGCCCGGTAGGGTCCCCGCCATCCGCGTCGCTGTAGTAGCATTTCAGAATCGCCGAACTGACAATCGCGCCGTTCGGCAACCCCGAAAGATCGAAAGCCAGGAGCGCAATCTGTTGCGTGCCGGCACCGGCTCTGCGCACCGCCAGGAAATCATCGCTGCCAAAATTCGTGGTCGGAGAGTCTTCATCGACGTAGGCATCGTCACCAGGATTGATAGTGATCACTTCTCCGCTGACCCTGCCGGCGGCGGGCAGCAGATTGAGCGCTAGTAGGGCAAGCGCCAGGAGTAGACGGCTACTGACACGCATAGAGGAACCTCTCTGTAACAGACACATACATGCCTGCTCAGCGTCAGTACCTTGTGGCGTCTCTTTTCAGGGGATTAGAGTCGTTCCCGCCACCCGGTCATGGGCATGAGCAACGGATTCGAACCCCAGAGGCTACAGGCGTCAGACGGAATCTTTCAGGCGAAGTTTTTCTTCAAGAAGTAGCTGTTGGCACCTCTGTAACAATAATTTACGGTGGTAACCCTTTTTTGTCAATTGAAATGTGTGTTCCAGGCTGTGCATCCGTTGCTCTGTAGCGAAGTTTATCTCAGGAGAAGCATCTTGTGGGCAGACGCGCCTGAAACCTGACGGTAGAAGTAGATCCCGCTGGGGGCTTCTTGCCCTCCATTTGTCAGTGTATTCCACTGAAATCGATAGGGACCGGAACCAGCCATCCCGGAAGGTTCCAGGGTGGCAACTGGTCGGCCAAGGATATCGTAGACCGCAACCGGCAAATCCAGTGCCGAGTAGATCGTCGTTGTCGCATTGAATGGATTCGGGAAGTTCTGTTCGAGGGACCTTTCACTCAGCTCCGGCAGCGACTGACCATCCACGTTTGTGACCTGTTCGACCTCCAGCGTGACCGAGATTACGGCGTCCTCGAAGATCACTCCTGCGGCATGACAGGTGAGGACGATCTCGGAGCTGTAAGTTCCGACCATCATATCGTGAGAACTCAGAAGCAGATCCAGGTGGCCGGACTCCTCCGGCGCCAGCGGGATCTCATTGGTGTCTACCGCCAGCCAGCTACCGGCCGAGACCTTCGCCGAGCAGGCGATGCTGTCAATCCAGCCGTTGACGAGTTCGAGAGTCGCTGCCAGTTCTCGATTTGGCTGCATCATCCGATGTAGCGATGTGGTCTGCAATTGAAGTGGAGATGGCAAAATTTCCGGTGCGGACAGTTCCAGAAGCGCGGTCGGTTCGCTCTCCAGGTCGGCGCGCCAAGCCGTGATAGAGACCGAGCAGCCACCATATTTCTGGGGATCGAGCAGGCAATGCAGCGAATCAGCGATTGTCGACTCGTGTAGATCCGGCTCCGCCAGAGCGGAATCGCACCGGGTGAAGTAGATTGTAAACGAGTCAGGCAGCGCCTCGGGATAGTCTACTCCCAGCAGCGTATCGGTGCGCGTGAAAGCGGCGCGGATCAGGAATTCACCGTCATAGTTGGGAGACCACTCGATTTCATCTCCATCGACCCGCGTGAAGTAGCTGTGGGTGGCAGGGCCGGCCTGAAAGTCGACCGCGAGCAGTGGCGCAGTCGGAGTCAGCCGCAACCAGCGGAATTGCAGCCAGGCGGAATCGACGACTGGAATCGCTGCCCGTACCGGAATGTCGATCCAACCGCCTGCCTCGGGCACCGAGTCGGCATTGGTGACGACTGTCCATAGTGGCTCAGTCGTTCGATCAGGACATTCGGCGAAGATGTCGAGTCCGAAAGGAGAGGTTGGCCCACCCTCCTCCTCCGGGAAGCGGTCCTCGCCCCAGAGAAAGATCGACATCGTCTCGCAGACACCGCCGTCGGGAATATTGCTGAACACTACGGCCGCGCGGTTGTCGCCGATCTCCTCAGAAACCAGAAAAATGTCATCCGCTTCATTGTGATCGTGGAACAGCGCTGTGCGATTGATGCCCGGGTAATGCCAGCTAATCAGCAGGCCGTCTTCACGAAGATGCGCTGCTACGGCATAAGGAGAGTCCACCGCCGCGAGCGTCAGCGCCGGAGCCAACGCGAGAACCAGAACGAGGATCAAGTCTGCCACTTTTTTCATGATATCTAAGGATCCCGTTTT
>JBDRQZ010000246.1:0-2747 GCA_043826025.1 bacterium
CAAAGGCCGCCACGAAGACCTGGTCCGCGGCAGCGAGCTGCGCCAATGGCGGCGGCACGAAGCTACCTTCGATCGCGATTTCCCGACCGGGCAGACGCACCCGTTCGACCAGGAACTCCTCTCCACCGGTGAGGCTCATCAAGTCCTGCCAGTTGGATTTAGCGTTCATGCCTGACGACTCCTCCAGTCACTTTACACTATATATTGATTACGACGTAACATGAATTGAGTTTCTTAATATTAACACGACTCCTGATTAATTTTACTCATTACAATCGAGATAGTCAAGAAATTTCCTGAAGACAGGCCGGTCCTCGGCTCTCTTACTTCGATAAGTTATTGCTGCTTAATAAGTAATTGAATCAGGGGCGATTCTACATCAGCAATTTGGCAACCTGGTGAAAGACATCGACCGAGCGCACCACCCCGATAACTCGCCCATCCTCCAGCACCGGCAGGAGGCTCAGGTCATGGACATTCATCTCATAGATGACTTTGAAGATGTGGTCATCATGGTTGGCGGTTTGCTCGATTGGGACCATCACGTCGCTGACTGGACGGTCGGCGCGTTTCTCGACCCCGGACATCAGTTCTTCATAGGAGAACCCGGCCAGAGCGGGAGTGATATCGACATCGAAGAGTTTCTTGCGGTATTCCAGCGGTTTGTCGACCAGAAATTCCGGTTCCAAACCGCGCAGGATATCGCGTCGCCGCACCATGCCCATCAGTTCATACTGCTCATTGAAGACCAAGACCACTCGTGGCAGCGATTTACGGTCATTCATCTCAATGACCGATTTTTCCATCTCCACCAGGGCCTGGCGCAGAGTAAACCAGTAGGGCAAATGTGGGTACTTATTGAGCGGTATCATGATATCACCCGCTGTGATCCGCTGCATGGCACGACTCCTTTCAAACACAGTTTCCGGGGCCCACAAATCCGAACAGATATTAGGTCAATTTTAGGTTTGAAGCAAGTCTACTTTCGCACCAAACCCAATTTACGCATGATATCGCGGGTGTACCAGGCCGCGACTTCATCATTGGAGAGGGCCATATCGAGCTGCTTGGTCAGCATCGTAATGCGCCCCAGTTTGCCCAGTTTCTCCTCGACCTCTTTCATATCAATGTGCGAGATGCTGCAACTGAAGAAATCTCCGCTAGATTCGAATTCAAAGCCGAGATGTGAGAGAACCTCCGCTAACAGCGCCACCCGCCTGATGCGCCGATCCCGCTGCGCACCGCCATCTTTATGCTGCATGCGAATGAAATTCTTGTTCTCCTGACCGGAGCAGATCGCTTCGACAGTGGTGAAATGGTAGCCGAGGTGGAGGCTGAGCAGCATATACTCGCGGCTGAGAATCGCAAAACTGTCCTGCCCGAAGCTACCGCGACGGGTTTGCGTCTGCTTGGTCAGCGCCGCTTTGGGCATGATATCTGAGTTGTTGACGTGGGCCGATGGCCAGCCCTCTTTCTTGATGCCGCTCCAGAACGCCTGCATCGGCTGCGAGGGAATCTCGCTGTCGCGGAAGTCGCCACGTCGCCGGGCGAGAAATTCATCCTCGATGAAGACAATGTTAACCTGCACCGGGATGTCGGTCCGAAGTTGACGGTTGAGCTGTTGCTCCTCCCCAGCGGTGTGTGCGATGCGGAACATCTCCTCAATGCCCCGCTGGTGAGCGAAACGCAGGATGTCGTGGAAGGTCCGGCATTTCTCGGCGCGAAAATCTTTGTCAGCCGGGTGCAGCAGATTCAGCGGGGTAATTCTGTTCAGGACTTCGCGAAGCAGCGCGCAGATTGGCAGTTCGCCGAACGCCTCCTGCTCGCGACGACGTTCCGAGAGCAACTCCTCCTGCCGGTCGGCATAGACTCGCCCGGTGGTGGCATCGACAGTCACGATCTGTCCGGCTGGCAGACCGGTGGCTCCTTCCAGGCCGGCCAGCGTCGGGACCCGGTATTCGCGCGCGATAGTTGCCATATGGCTGGCGACGCCGCCGGAGGCGACGACGATGGCGCTAACCTGGCGCATCGTGGTTATCAGGCCGGGGAAGGAGCTGGCCGCCACCAGTACCGCGCCCGGTGGAATCCCGCAGAGATCCAGAGTTGAGCCGATATGTACGACCTGGCCGGCACCCGCGCCGGGACAAACCGTGGTGCCACCCGCCAGCAGCAGGTGATAGTGCGAGGGATCGGGACGTCGTCGGGCCTGCGACGAGGCGAGCACGTGCAGCGGTCGGGCCTGCAGGAAGAAGAGATTGTCCTCGTTGTCGATGGCCCATTCGATATCGAGCGGACAGCCGAAATGCTCCTCCAAAGTGGCAGCATACTGAGCCAGTTCGCGCACTCGCTCCTGATCGAGCGAAGAAAGCCGCTGTTCTTCCTGAGGCACTGTCTCGATTTCGATCCCGGCCGGCTTGCCGAGCACCAGACGTTTGGGCTTGGTGGAAATTTCCAGCGCCAGCAGTCGACCGTCGGTGCGCGCCACATGGTAGCAGTCGGGGGTGACGGTACCGTCGACCAGGTACTTGCCGAGGCCAAAGATCGAATTAATCAGTAGCGTCCCGCGCTCCGGGTTGATCGGATCGCGCGTGTAAACCACGCCACTGATTTTCGAGTCGATCATTTCGACGCAGCAAACTCCCATCGCCAACTCTGCCTCGACCAACGAGTTGCTAAGGAAATAGAAGATCGCCTGCGGCGTGAATTTGCTCGCCAGAACCTGCCGGTAGCGAGCCTGGATATCCTCG
>JBDRQZ010000247.1:0-2875 GCA_043826025.1 bacterium
GGTGTGGTTGGTAACTGCCTTGTTGCTGGTGGCGGCGGCTGCCGGTTTCTTCCTGCACTTCTTTCGGCTCGAGACAATTGAGAGCGGCGAGACGATTTTCGTCATCGAGATCGCGGGCAAGTATCTGTTGGGACTGACGATCATAGCTGCCGCTTTCGCCTTTCTTCAATTGGAGAACACCTTTCGCGCCTCGACCGGAAGTGTGCGCCGCGCCTTGATGGCGCCGGTAGGAGCGTTCGCCGCCTTTCTGGTTGTGACAATCATCACGGGTTCGCTCGGACTGCTCTACGGCGTCGTGCGATTTGCGGGCGTCGAGCTGAGTGCGGCATTGTTGGTGCTGATGTTGATACTGGTTTCGCGTTTCCTGGTATTTGAGGAGGAGATGCGGCAGCGGGTCGTGCTTTCACGACAGGCGGTGTACTCCTCGGTGGGTGTGCTGCTGATCGGGGCCTACTTAATCGTAGTCGGTATCGCAATCAAGCTGTTGACCTCACTTGGCGGAAATCCGAAAGTGTTTTTCTCGGTCGTGGCCGGTTTTGTGGTGGTCCTGGCGTTTTTGGCGCTATTGCTCTCCGGATCGGTGAAGGCTCGCCTGCGCGGCCTGGTCGACCGCACGGTGATGGGGGGGAAAATCGATTTGCCGATGGAACTAGCCAGCTATGCCGATGACGTCACTACGGTGGCGGACAAACAGCAGATGTTCGCCATTACCGCTAGAGTGTTGCGAGAAAAGTGTGGGCTCGATCAGATCGGCGTCTATCAACGCGGGGAGCGGTTGGCCGAGTTTGTGCCGGCATTTCCCGACTCGACCGCTGCGGTCTATGCGCTGCCGAATATCGAAAGCTGGCTGCGCCGCTCGACCAAACTGGGCGCGACAACGGAAATCGTCGGCGCTGTCGACGAGGCGAGCGAAGCGGAGATACACTTTTTGTCGGAGTGGAGCGGTGGTTATTTGGTGCCACTGCTGGCGCGTCAGGAACTGGTTGGATTTCTGGCCTGCCGCAGTACCAATCGGCTGGGATCGGAGGTAATCCTTCTGGTGGAGACAATTTCTCATCAACTGGCTTTGTCGCTGCTCTCGGCGCGTCAGTATGAGGCGCTCCTGGAGGCGAAGGAATTGGCCTCGTTCCACAAGGTATCTTCTTTTGTTATCCATGATGTCAAGAATCTGATCTCGATGGTGTCGATGATCTTGCAGAACGCGGAACACAAATTCGATGATCCCCGTTTTCAGGAAACCACGATAAATACTCTGGCCAGCGCCCAGCGGCGGATGAAGCGGATGATCGGTCGTCTCTCGGCGCCGCGCGAAGAGGCTGATTTTCCGATTGGTGATTGTGATCTGGATCAGATCGTTTTAGATTTGATCGAAGAGATGAAACTGCGCGGGAATCCACGCCTGCTTCTTGAAGTTGAGGTATCGGGATTGCCACCTGTACGTGGCAATTTGGAGAAGGTGAAAAGCGTTGTCGGTAATCTGCTTATCAACGCAATCGAAGCGATGCCGAGTGGTGGGCAACTGCGGATTTTCGCCGATGAAACTAATGATGGCGTGCGGCTGTCAGTCGCCGACAGCGGCGTTGGCATGACCGCAGAGTTTATGAGTGAGAAGCTGTTTCGACCCTTCCGCACGAGCAAGCCCGGCGGATTGGGAATCGGGCTGTTCCAATCGCGCGAATTGGCGCGGCAGATGGCTGGCGATCTGTTCGCTGTCTCCACAATCGGCGAGGGCAGTACTTTTACACTGAAGTTACGGAAGTCATGAGCGAGCAACAACAACGCATCCTGATAGTCGATGATGAAGAGGGCATTCGCAGCCAGTTGAGCCTGGCCCTTGAAGATGAGTATCTAATTGCCACCGCCGAGGATTCCGAAAGCGCTCTGGAATCGTTGCGGAAGGATCAACCCGATCTCGTGCTACTGGATATCTCCCTGTCGCCGCATGGTAGTGACAAAGAGGGCCTGGAGCTCTTGCCGCGACTGCTCGACGCCGACCGACGCCTGAAAGTGATCATGGTCACAGGGCATGGTGAGCGAGACAACGCGCTTCAGGCGGTAGCGGCCGGTGCTTACGACTTCTATGTCAAGCCGATCGATCTCACCGAACTGCGCGTGATCGTCAGGCGCGCTCTGCGCCTGCGTCAACTGGAACTTGAGAATGCGAGGCTCAGTGCTTCGCTACGAGACAGTCAGTCGTTCGGCGAAATAATCGGCGACTCGAAGCTGATGCGTGAGGTCTATAAGGTAATTCAAACTGTCGCGCCGACAAATTACACGGTGCTGATCAGCGGCGAATCAGGTACTGGCAAAGAACTGGTGGCGAAAGCGATTCATCGCCGCTCGGCGCGCGCTGAACAACCCTTTGTCACGATCAACTGCGGGGCGATTCCCGAAGCGCTACTCGAATCGGAACTGTTTGGCCATGAGAAGGGTGCCTTTACCGATGCGGTTGCGCGGAAGATCGGCAAGTTCGAACTGGCCCACCAGGGAACGCTCTTCCTCGACGAAATCGGCGAACTCTCTCTGGCGTTGCAGGTGAAGCTGTTGCGCTTCCTCCAGGACCAGATCATCGAGCGGGTAGGGGGTAAAGAGCAGATTCAGGTCGATGTGCGAGTGATTGCGGCGACTAATCGGTCACTAACCGAGGAGGTAGAGCGTAAAGGTTTCCGCGAGGATTTGTTCTACCGTCTCTCGGTAATTGCCATCGACTTGCCGCCGCTGCGGGAGCGCGATGACGATGTTGTCCTGATTGCCGATCATCTGCTGCAGACGTACGCAGCCGAGAACAAGAAGGGGCAAATGTCCTTCCAGGGCGACGCGGTCGCTGCACTGCGGTCGCACGAGTGGCCCGGCAACATCCGCGAGTTGGAAAACC
>JBDRQZ010000248.1:0-4588 GCA_043826025.1 bacterium
AGTGCAGCGTCGCTTGATCCGCAATGTCGGAAATCTGCGCATTACTAGATCGATTAAGTCCAGGGCGCCGCTTCTCCTCCGGAGCTGTTCAGCTAACCTGTTGACAACCAAACAGATTTGACGCGTGGAATAGTAGATCGATATAGTCCATATGTGGCACGCGAATTGCTAATTAATAGCGAGTAAATGACGTGTGGTACTACATTCTCGTGAAAGCCTGACTCAGGCAGGAGGAAGCATTTGAGTTACAGATCACTTTTTGCAGTCGCCGTGCTGGCTGCGATGCTGTTGGCGCCGCTCGCGCAGGCGTCGGTCCAGTATTCGGCGCCCTACGATCCGAACAGCTACAACGCCTGGGGTTCCGACACTAATATTCCGCAGTACGGGTTTGCCGACTATTACTGGGATGGCAGTTTCTCAATCACAGATTTTCACTGGTGGGGTGTTCCACTTGCCGGTAATGGCGTGATTGATGGTTTCACTGTCGAGGTCTGGTCGCATGATGCCAGTTGGGCTGGCCCCGATCAAATGCTCTACTCGGAGTACTTTGGCGGAGACGCGGGTGCCACTTTCGTTGAAACCAATAGCAACTTCTACCACGATGTTTTCAAGTACGGGGTCGATTTCTCGAACCCTCTGACACTCCCGGGTGCCGGCTATTATTGGTTCAGCGTGTACGCTCACTCGACTGACTCGTATTGGAATTGGGCTTGGAGCGCTGCTGACGATTTCAATTCGAACTGGATCTTTGCACCGCCATCAACCTGGTTCGGCGTCGAGGAAGGCAATCTTGAATATGCCGGCTTCGCCTTCGAAATCACCGGCGGTGAGGTTCCCGAACCGACGACCCTGGCGCTATTCGGTGTCGGTTTGGCCGGGTTTGCGGCGCGCAGACTACGTCGTAAGAAGTAGCTGTTAGGATTTCCGACATTGCTAAATTCAAGCCCCGGAGTTGTTTCCGGGGCTTTCTCTTGGCCCGTGCTGTCATGAGTGTCGACATAGTGGACGATTGAGACCCACACAGTCCATTTATTTGAGAATAGGGTTCCCTAATACAGCCTTAACTCCCACTTTGGCAAGCGGTTATCATCACTGATCGATTCTATGGGTAACTGGCATTCAATTTGCTCGACTATTGAAATGTCGATTGATCTATTCTGTAGCAGTTTGCCTTAATCCGAAAGGGACAGATAAGTGACTCAAAGAATGACTTTTGCCGGCCTGCTGATTGCCGTTTTGGTTTTGGTTTCGACCACGCACGCGAGTGTCATGTTCTCACATTCCTGGGATCCCGACTTCGAGATCATTTCTAGCTCATACGAGTCTGGCTGGGACGAGAACACATACCAGGCCTTCGCGGATTACTATTGGGACGGCAGTTTTGCAATTACCGATTTCCACTGGTGGGGTTATATTACTCAGGGCGATCATTCGCCTCTGGCAGGATTCAACTTCCAGATTTATGACAACAATGCGAGCCTGAATCGGCCGGGCGGAATGCTTTACGAGCAGTATGTTGCCGGCGACGCCAACGCCGCATTTGCTGGACATGGTACTGAATTCGGTACGGCGATCTACTCTTACTCCCTCGACTTGACTTCGCCCTTTACACCGGCGGCGCCGGGGAATTACTGGTTCAGTGTGCAAGCTGTCGCAGCGTCCGATGCTTTTGATCAGTGGGGTTGGGTCACAGGTGATGGCGACCCCTTCCTGCGTGATTGGACGCATAGCCAGTTGACTGTAGCAGATGTTTGGGCTGCACCCGGCGGCACTCAGGTCATTGATGGCTTCGCCTTCGAGATTACTGGTGAGTACAGCAATGGCACAGTGCCGGAGCCGACCACGCTGGCTCTGTTCGGTATTGGCTTAGTCGGTATGGCAGTCCGTAGATTCCGTCGCAAGTAGAAGACAAACTCGGATTTGAGATTTCCAAGCCTCGGACCACTGGTCCGGGGCTTTTCTTTGCTGCAACACTTCGGTGGCAAAAAGCGCTTGACATATCCAGATTTGGAGCTTTCTTGCAATTGTCAGGCAGCGGTTTGGTCGCCGCTGCGACACCGAGGATTACCTAATCAGTCCTACTTGCTAAAGCAAAACTGCTAACGCTATAGACCGAAGAACCACTAATCGCCATAGGAGGTTGTATGTCTTGGCGTGGCTTCGCACCGATCAAGTACTTTTCCCTGGCAGTTTTGCTGCTGGTGGGGCTGGCATTTACCGGCAATAGCGCTTTGGCCCAGGGGCTGGGACCGATTAAGTTCAGTATCGGAATCGAGCCGATGGCTCCCTTGGGAGACACGGTTACTCTACCGCTGATCTACGACAGTGACAGCACCGGTTTTGAAATCGGCGCCATCTATCTCGTCGTTCGCTACGACACCACCGCGCTGACGCTCACGCAGATTGCCGAAGGGCCGATGGTTTCGGAGTGCGACTGGGAAGCGCTTCAGTTTGGCACCGAGACTCCGGGAATCATCAACATTCTGACCTTCGCCAAGTTCGGCAGCGGGCAGAGTTCCTCATGCTACTTCGAACATGCCGATGACGACACGCTGGCGTTACTCACTTTCGCCGTGACAGAGGATGAGGAATATGACTGCACCGGGCACCTGGTGGAATTCTACTGGGCGAAATGCTCCGACAATACTCTGTCTTCAGTAACTGGCGATACGGTGTTCTATTCCGATCTGGTGACAAAGTGGCAGTATGACTTGTACTCTGGCGGCGACTCGTTGCCGACCGACGAGGGCGCGCCCGACAGTTGCGTGCAACTTCGACTGGTTGACTTCGAGAGCGGTAATATAGATATCCTCTGCGAGGATTATATCGACAGCAGGGGTGACCTGAATCTCAACGATATCGCCAACGAGATCGCCGACTGGGTGCTGTTTGGGAACTACTTCTTCCAGGGACTACAGGTATTTCAAACCGACCCGCCGCAGCAAATTGAAGCTTCGGATGTGAATGCCGACGGCGAATTCCTCACAGTTCGCGATGCCGGTTATCTCTGGCGCATTATCATCGGTGACGCGCTGCCCTACCCGAAGGCGGGAAATCTCCTTGAGACCGACACCGCGCTGTTCATCCAGGACCAGGATGGCAAAGCGGTCAGTCTTGAATTCGCCGACAGTCTGGTTCAGATCTTTATGATCTTCACCGGCGAAATCGAGCCGATCTCCGAACTGGACCCGCACGTGTCCATCGATTATCTGCCGCTTGCTGGACAAACGCGGATCATGCTGTTTGTCTGGCCTTCACCGTATCCATCCGGTCATGGTGGAATCTTCAGCGGCCCGCTCTTTACTTATACCGGTGAGGGCGAGCTGGTGACAGTCGAGGTTGCCGATTGGCATGACGACATCGTGCCGACCCGAATCGAGATCGGTGGTGGCGCCACCGGCTGTGGCGATGCGGACGGCAGCAGTGTCGTGAATATCACCGATGTGATCTACCTGGTGCAGTACATCTTTGCCGGCGGTGCGGCGCCGAATCCGCTTACCTACGGTGATGCCAATTGCGATAGCATCGTCAATGTCGGCGACGCGGTGTATCTACTGAATTTCATTTTCAATGCCGGAACCTCACCCTGCAATTCTTGTCCATAGATTTGACGGACGAAATCGTGCGCCGAGTACGAGCATAAAAAACGAGCACACGGGAAGTCGAAGCGATTCGGCTTCCCGTTTCTTATTCTGTGCGATCCCTTCGGGGGGATTGTCAAGCTCCAAGAGAGCTTGACCTACTTGTGCGGAGAGAGTCCGAACGGCGGGTGGTCCGCGCCAACGACCTGACAAGCTCCGAGAGAGCTTGACCTACTGGGGTGCGGGGAGTCCGAACGGCGGGTGGTCCGCGCCAACGACTTGTCAAGCTCCAAGAGAGCTTGACCTACGATCTGACACGAAACGGTTGCCAGCGGCGGTAAGTCAGTGAGCGCCAGAGCCATTCGAGTGGTCCAGAGCGGAAATAAGTCAGCCAGAGCGGGCTCAACCAGAGCTGCAAGAGCCACATGGCGAGGATGAAGCCCCAGAGGGAGACGCGGTCGACCTTAGCGTAAAGCCCGAAGCCGTAGCCGTAAAAGATCGTCGTAAAGACCAACGAGTGGAAGATATAGTTGCTGAAGGCCATTCGGCCCACTGCGGCGAACCGCTCTTTGAGCCAACCCACCAATCCCAGCTTACAGCAGATCATAATCACTGAGACATGCCCCAGAGCCACGAGGATGCTGCCGACATAATTGAATAGCCCATCCCCGCCGTTCTTGGCAATGATATCGAAATCGTGGAGAATCAGGCGGTCGATTCCCGTGCCGACCAGCAGCAGGCCAACCACATAACAGGCCGCACCGAAATAGGAATAAAAGCCAAGCGAAAGTTGAGCGGAGAAGAACCTCAGCTTCATCAGCCCCATACCAAGCAGCATCAAGCCGAGCGTCCGCCAAAGGGTCATCCCGATGAAGGCCTGAGTCTGCATCATCAGACTCGTCGGGGCGCGATGTTTGAAAATCCGCCAGTAGCCGCTCCGGTGGATGTCAACCTGGCGTTGTATTTCCTCCTGAGGGGGATTGTAATACGCTTCAACCTCCACCCAG
>JBDRQZ010000249.1:0-2511 GCA_043826025.1 bacterium
AGGACGCGAGGCGCACCTAAACCCCGCGACCAAGGGGCTTGTTGAAAAAGTCCCTTGAACGCGTCATTGCGAGCGACCGCAGGGCGCGCGGCAATCTCGTCTCTATGTGAAGCTGGTCTGTTCCAATAAGATCGCCACGTCCCCCGGATCAAGTCCGGGGTCCTCGCGATGACAGTGCGTTGGGCCAGCGACTTCATACCAGGCTTTTTCAACAAGCCCCAAGGTCGCGGCCACCTGTCGCGATCAGCACGATTCAGAATCAGCTTGGCGCAATTGATCCGGTCACTAATATTCAGGCTATGGGTGCCTGCCAACGCGACTCTGACGAATTCGGTCTCGACGAGCGTTCAGCTTTCTGCGTCATCGACGTGGGCAGCACGACCACCAAGGCTATTCTATTCAGAAAGGATCGGCAATGGGAGTATCAGCGCTATGAAGCTCCGACAACTGTCGAGAAGCCGTATGAGGATGTTACGATCGGCGTTGGCAACGCGCTGAGAGGTCTGGAGAAACTTACCTCTGAGCAACTGATTAAAGATGGCGCTCTCGCGGTTCCTTGTTTTGCCACCTCAAGCGCGGGTGGGGGGCTGGCCATGGTCGTCGCAGGCCTCGTACGCGATGTGACCGCGCGGAGTGCGGAGCGGGTTGCTCTCGGAGCCGGATCGATAATTCTTCAGGTTATTGCGCTCGATGACGGCTGCACACCCTACAAAAAAATCGAGGTCCTACAAACGCTGAGACCCGACCTGGTGCTGCTCGCCGGTGGATTCGATGGCGGCGCGGTTTTTGGTCCTGTCTTTCTGGCCGAACTTCTGAGTCAGTCAGGTCTGCGGGCAAAACTTAGCAGGAACATCAAGCTACCGGTCATCTATTCGGGTAACATCGAGGCCAGAGCTTACGTCAGCGAGATTTTGCAGGAGCGGTTTCACTACTGCGAAGTCCCCAATATCAGACCGGCCGCCATGGTTGAGAACCTGGAGCCTGCTCGTCGCGAAATCCATGAAGTCTTCATGGAGCATGTCATGTCGCAGGCTCCGGGATACGACAAGTTCGCTGAGTTTGTCGACGCCCCGATACTGCCGACTCCGGCAGCGGTGTCGAACATTCTCGAACACGTATCCAGGCACATCAAGAAGAAGCTCCTGGTGGTTGATATCGGAGGTGCCACCACCGATGTCTACAGTGCGATAAATGGCAAGGTGTTCAGAACCGTCAGTGCGAATCTGGGAATGAGCTACAGCATTCTGAATGTGGTTGCCGAGAACGGCATCACAGCGGTGTCTGAGCTACTTGACTTCGACATAGATGACACCGAGCTGTTTAACCGGATCGGCGCGAAATACATCAATCCCACCAGCCTGCCCGGTGATCTCAAGGACGCCACGATTGAATGCGCAATAGCGTCCCTGTCGATTCGGCAAGCCGTCGCAGAGCACCAGGGCATGTTGCATGGGGTGTCGCTTAGCCTGTCAGACGAAGATCTTGGTTGGAACAGGCTGAAGCGTATGGTCAGAAAGGGCAAGCGCAAGTCCGACAAGCCGTCACTGGCCGGCTACGATCTGATCATTGGCAGTGGCGGCAAGCTGTCTCATTCACCTCGTGAAACGGCGGCGATGATTCTCATCAACGCACTTGAGCCTGAGCAGACTGTCGATCTCGCCGTTGATAGTGCGTTTATGTTCCCACAGCTTGGCGTGCTCGCGCAAACGAACATCGAACTCGCTCTCAAGTTGTTCTTCGAGATTGGACTGGTGCCGCTTGGGAAGCTAGTCGCGCCTGTTGGCCGCGCCAAAGCCGGAGCCAAAGTGCTCGACATCAAGTGGGAATCTGCTGACGGCACCCATGAAGAGAGTGTTGTGTATGGGGAGTTCAGGCGCATTCCGGTCGAGAAGGCAACCGAGTTCGTGATCAAAGCTCGCAAGTTGAAGCTTAATGCCGGCGAAGTCAGCTTAGATGACAGCCAACCGGGATTGATCGTCGATACGCGCGGACGCCCCGCCGAGAGTCTGAGAGGATTCGACTTGCCGGCCGATTACAGGCCGCCGGTGCGTGAATCTATCTTCGCCGGACAGAGATTGGTTGAGCATGGGTCTATCACCGTTGTTCGCGAGTTGGCGATATCAGGTGAAGTATACGTCAAGGCTGGAGACACAGTAGCTTCCGAAACAGTGATTGCCAGGAGTGTCAAAACATTTCTCCGCCCCTTCTTCATCGATATCGCGACCAGGTTGAGGATTCCGCCAGATGAAGCAGAGAGCTACCTGCAGAAGAGAATCGGAGATCGGATTGACCGGCGCGAAATCCTCGCTGAGAAACGAGGTGTAGTCGATCACAAAGTCATCCGTTCCGGGGTCTCGGGCATACTCGAAAAGATTCTTCCGAATGGAGCCGTTGTGATCCGCGAGGAGCAAGAGCAGATTGCCGGACTTCAAGCTGTTAATGTAGCAGAAGAACTCCGAATCAGGCCGGAGCGGGTCAAGAGCTGTCTCCGCTGTGGGGTTGGTCAGGAGG
>JBDRQZ010000250.1:0-3476 GCA_043826025.1 bacterium
TGCTCGCCTATCTTGTGGGCGAAGCAGAGCTGCCGGAGCGGGCAGTCTCCCTGCCGCCCAGCCTGGGACCGATTTTCGCGCAATGCGATCCGATTGGCGCGCTGACCTGGGGATTCCTCGCCGTGGTGCTCACCGTGTTTGTAATCGATCTGGTCGACACTGCCGGCACGCTGCTGGGGTTGGCGCTGAAGGCCGACATGCTCGATGAGCGGGGGAATCTGCCGGAGATTGAGAAGCCGATGCTCTGCGATGCGCTGGCGACTGTAGTCGCGGCGGTCTGCGGTACTACCACTGCCGGGGTGTATCTGGAATCGGCCACCGGTATCCAGGCTGGCGCCCGCTCAGGTCTGGCTGCTGTTGTCACCGGTCTCCTCTTCCTCCTCACGCTCTTCTTTGCACCACTCTTTCAGACCATTCCGGCCTGCGCCTATGGCCCCGCAGTCATCATTGTCGGCATGTTGATGCTGACCCCGATTACCAAGGCACGTCTCAGTGATCTCACTGAGACGATTCCGATTTTCACGATTGTGGCCCTGATGAGTTTCACCAGCAATCTCGGAATCGGGCTCACTGCCGGATTTGTCGTCTATCCGCTAATGAAGGTGCTGGCAGGCAAGGCTCGCGAAATTCAGCCGGGGCTTTGGGTTCTGGGAGGGTTGTCGCTGCTGTTTTTCGTGTTCTATCCTTACTAAACCTCCTCGGCAGAAAGCTACTTCCTTGCACGAAATGCGGTAGACAGAATCTCAAGATGCCGCTAGTTTGTGAGCACGATGAAGCTGAGTCATGAACAGATGGTGGCGGCGATGCGCGAAAACGACGCGGACTTCGATGGTCGCTTTTATGTCGGCGTGCATTCGACCGGAATTTATTGCCTGCCTTCCTGCAAGGCAAAGCTGCCGCTACTGAAGAATGTGACATTCTTCTCTACTCGCGAGGAGGCAATCGCCGCCGGCCTGCGGGGCTGCAAGCGTTGCCGCTCGGCACAATTCCCCGATGTTCTGCCTGAATGGCTGCACCGGGTGCTTGATTTCATGCGAACCCATCCGCGTGAACGACTGACCGAGTCGGCTCTGGCCGCGCAAGCTAAAGTAGACATCTCCACTATCCGACGGCATTTCCGGCAAGTGCTCGGGATCACACCGCTGGCTTTTCATCGGCGCTTGCGGCTGCAGGAGGCGCGGCAATTGCTGGCAGCAGGGCAAGACTATCTCACCGCCGCCTTTGAGTGTGGTTTTGAGTCGGCGAGCGGCTTTCGCGATGCTTTCACCAAAGAATTCGGCGTTCCCCCCGGGAGGATTAATGGACAGTGAGAAAATCATCTACTGCAAAATCGACAGTCCGCTCGGACCGATGATCGGCGGCACCACCGGCAAGGGCATCTGCCTGCTGGAGTGGCTCGACCGAGGCGGCATGGAGCGCATCCAGGCGCGGCTGGAAAAACGCTATCGTCTCTCCCTGACAGCCGGCGACCACGAGCACCTGCGGAAGCTCCGCGCGCAGCTAACCGAGTACTTTGAGGGCAACCGGCGCGAGTTTGAGCTGCCGCTTGACCTGAAAGGCACGGCCTTCGAAATGCAGGTCTGGCAAGAGCTGCTGCGGATTCCCTGCGGCAAGACTCGCAGTTACGGGGAAATGGCTGAGCTTCTGGGCAAACCGGGCGCCGCGCGCGCGGTCGGGCGGGCGAATGGTTCGAACTATGTCTCGATTATCGTGCCCTGCCATCGGGTCATCGAAGCTAATGGCAAACTGCGCGGCTATGGTGGCGGTCTGGAGCGAAAACGCTATCTGTTGGACCTCGAGGCGGGCAAGCGGGAACTTCAGTTTCGGTAGTCCTTGCGGCGTGGTCGCCTCACTCGCCGATTGACAGACTCCCGGCATTGATATCTTACGCATAATCCCCGGCAATTTCCTCTGGTGATCCGGATTGTGAGTTGGTAGCTATTTCCTGCGTCATGAGCAGGAAAAGCAACGACCGACTGCCCGGCGATCTCAAGAGTCGCCTGGGTCTGGTGGCTGGGATCGGTGCAGCTTTCGTCATCATGCTGCTAGATCTTGATCCGGCCAGTCCGGTGGTGACTCGCACGGCTGCGGTGGCGGTGCTGATGGCGATTTGGTGGATCACCGAGGCGATTCCGATCCCCGCTACCGCACTCTTACCGGTCGCGCTCTTTCCTCTGCTGGGCGTGATGAGTGGCAAAGATGTCGCCGCCACTTACTTCAATAACGTAATCTTTCTTTTTGTCGGCGGCTTCATTGTGGCGCTGGCCATGGAGCGCTGGAACCTGCACCGGCGGATTGCGTTGCGCATCATCATGCTGATCGGCGCCAGCCCCCGTCGTATCCTGCTGGGGTTCATGATCGCCACCGCTTTTCTTTCGATGTGGATCTCCAATACCGCCACGACCATGATGATGGTGCCGATTGCTCTGGCGGTGATCTTCAAGCTGCGCGAATCGCAGCCGGGCGCAGCCGTCAACCGGCTCGCCGTGGGGCTGTTAATTGGCATCGCCTACGCCGCCTCAATCGGAGGCATCGCCACATTGATCGGCACACCACCAAATCTGGCCTTCAACAAAATCTTCCATACAACCTTCCCCGGGGCGCCAGAGATCACCTTTGCCGACTGGTTCGTTTTCGGTCTGCCGGTTTCGCTGGTGCTACTGGCCGCTGCCTGGTCGCTGCTGACTCTGATGTTCTCGCCGCGCCGGGGTGAATTGAGCCCCGATCTGGCGTTATTCCGCGATGAGCGCGCAAAACTGGGACGCATGAGTTTCGAGGAGAAACTGGTACTAGTCCATTTCGTGGTGCTTGCTTTCCTTTGGCTGTTTCGCAGCGCTATCCAGATCGGCAGTCTCACTATTCCCGGATGGTCGCAATTGTTCGGGTCGCCAAGTTATATCGACGATGGTACAGTGGCGATCTTTGTCGCCCTGTTGCTGTTTATCATGCCGGCGCGCAGCCGGCGAGGCGAGCGACTGATGGATTGGCGCACTGCGGTGAAATTGAACTGGGGCATTGTCATCCTTTTCGGTGGTGGTTTCGCGTTGGCCGCCGGTTTCAAAGAATCGGGGCTCTCCGCCTGGCTGGCGCAGCAACTGACCGGACTGGCTGGCGTGCCACAGGTCGGCATGGTCGCTTCGGTGAGCACCCTGCTGACCTTCCTGACCGAGTTGACTTCCAACACCGCGACCACTCAGATCGTCCTGCCACTCCTGGCGTCGCTGGCGAAGGCAATCAGGATCAACCCCCTCCTGCTCATGGTGCCGGCCACACTATCGGCATCCTGCGCTTTCATGTTGCCGGTAGCGACACCGCCCAACGCGATCATCTTTGGCACGGGTGAGATCAAGATGTCGGACCTGATGCGAGTCGGGATTATTCTGAACCTGGTCGGGGTGTTGTTAATAACGGCCCTGGTTTATCTGATCGGCCTGGCGGCATTTGGGATTGATCCGGGGCAGTTCCCCGCGTGGGCG
>JBDRQZ010000251.1:0-4303 GCA_043826025.1 bacterium
AGAGCGCCGAAAAGGACGTTGACACCGAGCTTCTGACGCGGCAGTTCGACGCCGCTGACGGCTGGTCCGATGAAAAGACCAGCGGCCAGCCAGGCGGTCGCTATCCAGAAGATGCCCAACTGCGTATGCCAGGTGCGCGCCACGCTATAGGGCAACCACTGATCGATGGGGATGCCGTAAAAGCCATTGCCTTCGACACCATAGTGAGCGGTGATCACTCCCAGAAACATCTGCAAAAGAAAGAGACCGGCCACCGTCCAGAAATACTTGACGATCGCTTTCTGCGAAGGAGTTGCCTCGAAATTCAGCAGCGGATCATTCTCCGGTATTCGTTCCGCCACCGGCTCCCGTTTCTGGGAGGCATGATACCAGACCAGAAGCCCGATGCCGGCAAGCAGCATAATGATGGAAAAGCCGGTCCAGATGATGGCATCCGCGGACGGCTTGTTGTCGATCAATGGCTCATGGGGCCAGTTGCTCGTGTAGGAGATATCCTCGCCGGGTCGGTCGGTGCCTGCCGCCCAGGCCGACCAGAAGAAGAAGGAGGCCAGTTGCCTGATCCGGGCGGGATCGGTAAGCGTGTTTGCGGGAATTGCGTACTCCGCATAACCCTCAGTGAAGATCTCGCGATAATGGGCCAGGTTGCTCGCGAAGGCTTGTGCGCGGATCGGGTCGAGAATGAGCTGACCGGTCCTGGGGTCATAGCTGTTCTGGCGCATCATCTCTTTGAGCCGCTCGCGCAAAGCCGCCTGCTGTTCGCCTGCGAGGGACTCATAGTCCGCGCCAAAGTCCGCTCGCGCCCAGGCGTCGAGAATGAACACCGATTCGCGATGCAGCCAGTCGGCGGTCCAATCGGGGGCGACATAGCTGCCATGGCCCCAGATCGAGCCGAGTTCCATACCACCCATGGCGCGCCAGACCCGTTGTCCGGCCAGAATCTCTCCCGCCGGGATAATCGTGACTCCTTCGCTGGTAACAACCTGCTCCGGGATCTGCGGTTTCTCCTGATAGATTCGCAGACCGGCCCAGCCGAGAACACCGAAGGAGATCGCCACCACCAGTATAAAGGCAATCCATAAACGCTTCATCTTATAGCTCTCTTTCCTGACTTAGCATGGTCAGTCGACCATCAATGTCCGCAACCGCAGGCTTTGGTCTTGATCCCCGCCAGCGAAAGGCCGAATTCGGCGGCCAGCGCCTCCGCGATGGCAAAGTACTTCTCATGTGTTCCTGCACCCATGTGCTCCGCTTCGACTCGGGCAAAAGCCCCCGACAGAGTCTCTTGCTCCGCCTCGCTCAGGACACGATCGGCCAGCGGGAAGAGGACGCCATCTTCTTTCTGGATATGGGCCCGCAGCAATTCAACGTAACCGCGCGCGCCGGCCACGAATTGCCGCAGAGCATCTGCGTTCCCCTGTGATGCGGCTTCCATACTTGATGCCATTGTCTGTACAAATGCACGACCCTGTTCATGCTCTCGCAACATCTGGCCCACCGGACCAGATTCCCGCGGCATGCCTTTGTCGCTCAGTTTGGCGAACAGGTGCGTCTCCTCTTTGCCATGGTGACACTTGTCCGCGAAGTTGCGAATCACGTCGATGATTTGCAGAGCGGGTTGCCGATCGAGTTTGTGGGATTGCAGCGCCTGCCCGGTGAGCTCCTCGAGGCAATCGAGGAGGACTTCGATGATCCGGTGCTCCCCGGAGAGTATTTGTGTCGGTTTCATCATTGGCTCCTTTTTCTTACAACTAATCACATGTTAATATCGCATTATCCCGCAAAAAAACATTCTCCTAGAGAATCGCCACTTTGTTGGTTGCTACCTCCGCAATCGTCGTCTCTTTCAGGAAATCCAGGTAACCATCTCGAATCCTGGACCAGCGATGATGCACGGCACAGGGCGACTTGTCGCTGCATTTTGCCCGACCCAAGAAGCAGCCATTCCACTTGCTGACGCGATCGAGTGGTTCAATGATGTCGAAAAGAGTGATTTTGTCGGCAGGCCTAGCGAGTCGGAAACCGCCGCCAAACCCCTTCTGCGAAACCAGCAGACCTCTCTCGGCGAGCTGCTTAAGCAATTTGCCCAGGTAGTTGCGCGGCGCGCCGACCTCTTTGGCAATCTGAGCAGCGCCGGCATATTCGTCGCGGCCAAGTTTGGCCAGCAGGGCGAGGGCCAGGGTTGCATGTATGCCGGTTTTAGAAATCATTCATTCACCTCTAATCACATGTCTATATGCTATTAATTATCGGAGAAGTCAAGAAGTTTCTTGAAGCACTGGAACTATTTTTCATCCGCACTAGAAAAGTTCCGCTATCGCCGCCGTGCCGTAGAAGGGCCGGTCACGACCCAACTTCTCTGAAGTGAGCAACCCAAGTGATTCCAGATACTCCAGGTCTTTGCGCGCAGTGGGTCTGGAGATGTCGTAAACGTTTGCGTGTGTCTTGATCGAAGTAGAAACGCCTGCGTTCTTGTGGAAGTATCTGAGCAATTGTATCTGACGGTCATTCAGGCGGTATTTCTCACGAACTAAGGCAGCCATCTTGCGATTTTCGGTTTCCTTCCGTTCGACATACTTCTCAAAGTCGCGCTTAACCTGGCCTATTTTCCTGAGATTGTAGTCGATGAAGTAGTTGAGGTCGTTGTCATCTTGCTCGGTGTAGATGAATGCATCTCGGTATTGCGCCGGGGAGTTCTTTATTGCTCTGGATATCGGTAGATAGGAGAAGGCCCAGTAGTCCTTGCGAAGCAGGTACCAGTAGAAGACGATTCTTGCGAGTCTGCCGTTGCCGTCAACGAAAGGATGCAGGTAACCTATCCAGAAGTGAAGCATTATAGCTTTCACGATCGGATGAACGAATGTGTGTTCGTCATTGGAGTCATTCGCGAAACCGATTAGTCTATCGAGTTCGTCGATCAGAAAATCCCGTTTTGGCGGGATGTGGTAGACGATGTCCCTTATCGGGTCACAAACGACAACCTTGTCGGAGTCCTTTCGCAGTCTCCCCACTTGTTCTGTATCAATGGTGTCTTTGGTGATTGTGACATGTAGATTTAGCAGGGCCTCAATGCTCAGTTCTATACGGCGCAGTTCCTCCTCGACCGCGATCATTGCCTGATAGTTGTTGACGATCATTTTTTCCGATTTATTTGTCGGCCTGCGTTTCTCCAGCAGTATTCGCTTTGCCGCGCGTCTGGTGGTATTGGCTCCTTCCAGTTGCGAGGATGCAATTGCCTCCTCCATGACGCCCCGGGAGAGGAACTGCTGACGGGTCGCATCGTTCTCAACCACCTGCGATATAAGTCTTCCCCCTAATCCCAGGTCGAATTCGTGTAGCAGTTGGTCCTGTCCGGGGAGTAGCTGCCAGGAGAAGGTCTCTCCAGACTCGTTCCGGATTGGTGTTGTTCTTCTAGATGAGGAGTATTGTCTCAGCAGTTTGGCAAGTGCCCAGATCTCCTCCGCGGTGACTTGCTCGGGATGTGGCTTGAACTTGACTTTGTCCCAGTACAGGTATTCTGGACGGTTGGCTGCTTCTACATACTTGGAAATTCCCGGGAACCGGCTTACGAGAGACAAGAGTCGATCCGGGTCGGTTTCATTCCTGGGTTTTTCTATTTTGTACACCTTCGTTAGCCTCTCTTCTCAGGAGGTCCTATTCCAGATATAGAAACACTTCACACTTGCTTTTCATATAGTTTATCTGTTTTAATATGTAAAGCTTTATATGTAATTTTACATATACTTTCTATGTTGAAACCAACCGAATTAATCGCTAACCGAAGTCTTGTGCACGTATTAAGTCGGTGGGCAGACTGAGATGAGAGTGGTAGCGAGTTGCACAACTCCTCTCACCACAATAGATTATCAATAAGGAGACTAATGATGGCAGATAAGAAGATCATCGCAGTCGTTGGCGCGACCGGTGCTCAGGGCGGCGGTTTGGTGCGGGCGATTTTGGCCGACAAGAGCGGGGAATTTGCGGCTCGTGCGCTGGCCAGAAACCCCGATTCCGACAAGGCTAAAGAGCTGGCGAGACTCGGCGCCGAAGTGATAAAGGCCGATGTCGACAATCTGGCGAGCCTGGAGAAAGCCTTTGCCGGAGCATATGGCGCCTACTGTGTCACCTTCTTCTGGGAGCACTTCTCGCCGGAAAAAGAGAAGGCCCAGGTGCGCAACATGGCGGCAGCGGCGAAGGCGGACGGGCTCAGACATGTGATCTGGTCGACACTGGAGGATACGCGCAAGTGGGTGCCGCTCGATGATGACCGGATGCCGACCTTGCAGGGGAAGTACAAAGTGCCGCA
>JBDRQZ010000252.1:0-3568 GCA_043826025.1 bacterium
GAAAACCTCACCATCGGGGAAATTCTCCTGCCCATCGCAGTTGATCCATTTGCGACCTTTGACATTGAGCTTCAGGTCGGTCCCGTCGCCCTTGAGATGGATCGTCGAAAGCTTGTCGAGCGCATCGCAAAGCACCTGCTGCTTTTTCGAGAACGCCGTCCAGTAGGCAATCGGATCATCCTCATCGCAATGTCCGGCGCTGTAGACGAAATCCTCAAACTCAGTCAGCGACATATCGGCGTCCTGCGCCTGTGAGTTGTTGGGGAACAGCGTCCCGCACCAGCGCAGTTCTCCCGAAGCCGTGCGCTCGAAATAGCGCTGCATCAGATCCTTGCGGGCTACCTGAGCTTTCTGCTGCTGTTTGGGATCGGTGTTGGTCAGGTTGCGGGTGTTCTCGGAAGCCCAGACATGAAAATACGCATCCATGATCTCGATCTCGAGTTTGCGCAGTTCCGGTATCTTGGTAAGCTGCTCATCATCGGCCATTTTGAAGAAGATTTCGTCGATGTCGGGCACGAGAATGTGGAGATAGGGATGCGCGCCTTTCGCCATTGCGCGCGCAAACACCGCTTTCATCAAGGGCATGGCGAGATAGGGGCCCTGAATCTTGAAGAGGTCGCCTTTCTTGATCTTGATCGAATAGTCAACCATCACCTGTGCTAGTTTGTCAATACGCGGGTCCATCACTTATTTCCTTTAGCTGTAAGGGTGTTATGTTCATGCAGTAGAAGTTTCTCTTTGGCTCCGGGGCGACCGCTCCAGCCGCCGAGACGGCCATCGGAGTTGGTCACCCGGTGGCAGGGGATCACAATCGGCAGCGGGTTGCGGCCACAGGCGCCGCCGACCGCGCGATAGGCTTGCGGCGAACCGGCGCGCCGGGCAAGCTCCTTATAGGAGACAGTCTGGCCATAGCCGACCCGCCGTAGCGCCGTGAGCACTTTGCGGCTGAAACCCTCTGCAACAAGCGAGATCGGAAAGCCAAACTCGGTTCGTTGCCCGGCGAAATACTCCTCCAGCTCTTTCACCGCCTGTGGGTAAGCCTGCTGGTTATGTTCCGCCGCTCCGGGAAGTCTTGTCATGCCCGTTTTGTCGAAAAAGATATGACTCACCGACTCGCCATCGCCGACCAAATAGAGTTTACCAACCGGCGAATCGATACCTCGATATTGGAACGCGGCCATCATCTCCTCCTCAAACGGCTAATATAGCAATTGGTTGCGCTAACGCAACTGCGCCGCTGCACACCCAGACCCCGGCCGGCCACGACGATCATAATGGAGTCAAAAACTCTACAATATTTATCTGCAAACAGGTCAACAGGTTTCGTGGGATCGAGAGTTCTGCTCGCAAATCGGTCAGCCCGGTCGCTGCAGACGGCACAGAATCTGCTCGTAACTATTGTGGATTAAACCGATTGCGAAATCGCGGTAAGTTAGATTCGGATGTTTTTGCCTCGGTTTCGTATAATGATCGGCGACCGAAAACACATCGAGAGAACTTCGGTTGCTGAGAAACTTTGTCGACGTTCTAAGTGTATATACTAACTAGAGATAGCCAACGCGGACATTTAGGGCAAAACTTGCCGACAGCGTTTGACAGGCTAGCTTGAATGACAGCAGTATACTGGAGGATGACATGAGTTCCAATATAGGAATCAAGTTGATTGTGATCGCCGCAGCCGTCACCGGTCTGCTGTTGATCTGGTCTGTCGGCGAGGGTGACGCCTCGCAAATTGCGTTGCAGGATGTCGTCTATGGGCAGGACATTCTGGTCCAGTCCGACGACGTTCCGGCCGACAGCGAGTCGGGGGCACAGCACTCGTTGGCCTATTACACCAAGCTAATGGCCGATATCGCCTACAAAATCCATACGCGTTACATGGAAGAGGTCGACCCTGAGGTGCTTATTGAGGCCGGCATCGAGGGGATGCTGCAGGATCTCGATCCATACAGTGTCGTGATGAAGCCTCGCTCTTACGACAACCTGATGGAGAACACGCATGGCAAGTATGAGGGGATCGGCATGCAGATCGACCTGCGCGATGATCGGGTGACGATCATTTCGCCGATCGAGGGTACTCCGGCGTATCGACTTGGCTTGCAGGCGGGCGACAAGATCATGAAGATCGACTCGACCTCCACCGACGGCATGAGCACTCAGGACGCCGCGGACTTGATGCGCGGTCCGGCCGGTACCGAGGTCAAGATCACTATCGAGCGGCCCGGCATTCCGGAGTGGCTCGAATATGATGTCGAGCGCGCGGTCATCGAACTCAACTCGGTGCGCTATTATGGCGTGATCGAGAAGGGTATCGGCTATGTCCGGATCGACAAGTTTTCCGAGACGACTACCGATGAACTGGTCGCGGCGATTCGCGACATGACCCAGAACATGGGGGTCCAGTCGCTGGTCTTCGACTTGCGCTCCAACGGCGGCGGTCTGCTCGATCAGGCAATCAGTGTCGCCAATCTCTTCTTGCCGCGTGACAAGCTGATCGTTTACACACAGGGCAAATATCCGACCTCGCAGAAGCGCTACAATTCGCAGATCGATCCGATCTTCCCCGATGGCGAACTGGTGGTGCTGGTCAATGGCGGCACCGCCTCGGCCTCGGAGATTGTCTCCGGCGCGATTCAGGACTGGGATCGCGGCGTGATTGTCGGCAACACCACATTTGGCAAGGGGCTGGTGCAGCAGATTTTCGGCAGCCCCAACAGCGAACTGCGACTCAAGCTGACTACGGCGAAATACTATATTCCCTCGGGGCGCTGCATTCAGAAACCGGAACGCGCCAAGAAGCATCCGGAGACGATCTCCGAAGATCCGGCTTTGATTCCAGAGAATGATGAGGAGCTCGACACCAACCGCGAGGTCTTCCTTACGGCTGCCGGTCGCGAAGTTTACGGTGGCGGCGGTGTCGTGCCCGATATCGAGCTGGAGCAGGAAAGCTGGAAACCGATCGAATACAATCTGATCCGCGAAAACATGTTCTTCGATTTTGCGGTCGACTATACCACGCGGCATGGCGATGTGCCGGTCGGCTTTGAGGTCACCGACAAGATGGTCGAAGAGTTCCGGCAGTTCATCAAGGACAAGAAGTTCGAATACAAAACGGCGCTCGAGTATGACCTTGACCAGTTCGAGAAAACGGCGCGCGAGCAGGAAGCCTACGACCGCTTTGCCGGGGAGTTTGCCGATTTACAGGCGCTGATCGATCAGGAGAAGGTCAACGACTTCGATGAGGCACGCGATTACATCCGCCAATCGATCAAACGGGAGATTCTGCGCAAGGTGCGTGGCGAGCGCGGTATCTATGAAGAACTGACGCTGAAAGAAGACAAGGCGGTCATGAAAGCACTTGAGATCCTCAAGGATCGCGGCAAGTATGGCAAACTGCTGCAGCCGGGAGAGGGTCAGGGTTAGAGACCACCAACTTCGCAAATCTGACGCCCGTGAAGGCTATTCACTTGCCTTCACGGGCTTTTTTTGTAGATATGAGCGCTGTAGAAGGATGGTAGCCCACAGCGTGCTGTGGGCACATTTGATTAGATGTATAAGTCAATCGCCA
>JBDRQZ010000253.1:0-5262 GCA_043826025.1 bacterium
ACCCGTTGCTGATGCCGCTCGGTCAGGGCGCGCAATGCGGACTGAATGCCCTCCCGCGCCTGCTCCACCAAGTGGAGGTCGAGATCCTCGATAACTGCGGTTGTCATAGCCTAAGTTACGAATCCCCTGCCCCCCGGTTGCAGGAAATGAAACAAATGCCGCGCTATTCGTATCGAATAAGTAAAGTTCGGAGGAAGGTGGAATGTTACGATTTGATCCGGGCGACATGTTCGGCCTGGTCGCCAGCATTGTTCTCGGTCTTGGTTTCTTCGCGTTGGTAGCCTATCTCGTGTATCTGTTCGTTTACCGGCGGATCCAGATGCGGCACGAGATCCGGCTGGAGATGATCAAGCAAGGCATGAAACCTGAATTCGAGGCCGACAGCCTCGGCAGTCTCAAGGCGGGTCTGGTCTCTGCTGGCGTGGGGCTGGCATTGCTGGTAGCCCTGGTGCTGGATTCGCGCGCCAAAGGCGACTTTCTGGGAGCGGAGGTGATGTTGGGGCTGGTGCCGCTAATGGTCGGTCTGGGGCTGGTGCTGTTTCATGGGCTCTGGGGTAGTCGTAGAAAAAAGGAGGGAAAACCGCCGGAGAACTAGTCCTCCGAGTCCTTGTCATCCTTCCCCAGATCAATCATGCTGGTGCCATTGATATATTCGGTTCTGCGCGCTTCGCCCAGTCGCATGAGTCGGCTGACGGCGTCACGGATGCGCATGCTGCTCTCTTCGATTTTTTCCAGCCGCTGACGGATTTCCTCTGGCAGGTCTTTCTCTTTCAGGAGGAGTAACTGGACATTGCCGAGCACCGCCGTGAGCGGGTTGTTGATCTCATGGTTGATTGTCACCGAAGCCTCACGGACTGCTTCGAGACGCGCTGCATCGATCTGCCGCTGGCCACCGAAGATCAGCCGCAGCGCAATGGCGATCGTGGCAATAAACTCCTGCTCCAGCGCCAGGTTGCGACTGCCCTCGGCGAGGCCGGTGACCGAGCCGATGATCTGCTTCCCGGCCCTGATCGGATAGGAGAATAGCGACTTTTCGCCTTGATAGTCCAGCGTGCTGTATAGCTCCTGCACACCGAACTCGGCGCGCACCGCCGCCAGCATCTTTTCTTCAAGTGAGATCAGAACGCCGAGCAACGCCTCACTACCATCACGCACCGATAGTTCCGGCTGGCCCGGTCCGGCGAGAATTGTCAACGATGCTGCCGCGACCCCTACCGCGCTCATCGCCGCCTGCAGCGCCTCGGCCAGCAGCTTCTCCGCCTGCTCAGCGTTGTCGGCGGCCGCGAGAATGCGGCTCAGCGCCCGGTATCTGTCATCGCCTGTATTCGCCATATCATTCCTGAAAGCTCTCTCACGCAAACCCTGTGCCGTCAGACCGTCGCCGGCTGGGCGATTTCGTCTGAGCGCGGCTGGGAGATCTCGATCAAGTTAGCTTCCTGTCGGGCAAGTAGATAAACCATAATCCCCTGTCAGAAGACGTTCAGAATATAATGTATCAGGCCGCCCTTGTGAAGCGTGATGTGAATGCTTGTGCATACTTAGGTGAACTTGGCGGGAACGATTTGCCGGTCGAGGGGGAACCACTGATTGCCCTTGACATCCGCAGGGAGTGGCCTTTAATTGGGAGTTTTTCCGGAGGCTCAGATGAGCGACGAAGTCTTTTGTGAATGTGGACTATTCGGGATTTTCGGCGACAAACGCGCCGCCGAATTTACGTATCTCGGACTATATTCACTGCAGCATCGCGGCCAGGAAGCCGCCGGAATTGTCTCCAGCGACGGCGATCATATGTTCGAGCGGCGCGGCCTCGGCGAGGTCAGTCATGTGTTTGCCGACCCGGAAAGCCTCCAGCCACTGATCGGCGACCGCGCCATCGGCCACAACCGCTATTCCACGACCGGGGCCTCGGCGCTGCGCAATGTGCAGCCGATGGTAATCAACTACAAGAGCGAGCGGCTCGCCGCTGCCCACAATGGTAACCTGACCAATTCGGAGCAGTTGCGGACCAGACTGGAGAAAGCTGGGGCGATCTTCCAGAGCACTTCCGATACCGAGGAAATTCTCCATCTGATGGCGCGCAGCCGCAAGCAGGATCTGCCCGCGGTAATCGCCGACGCGCTGCGGCAGGTACGGGGCGCGTATTCGATACTCTTTCTGACCAACAGCGAACTGGTCGCGGCGCGCGACCCGCGTGGTTTTCGCCCGCTGGCAATCGGCAAACGGCGTGGCGCCTGGATCGTCGCCTCCGAGACCTGTGCTTTCGATATCATCGGCGCCAAGTATATCCGCGACGTCGAACCGGGCGAGATCATTCGGATTACGAAGGATGGCCTTGAATCCCATCATCTGCTCAAGCAGGCGACACCGGCCCCCTGCATCTTCGAGTACATTTACTTCTCGCGGCCTGACTCAAAGATCTTCGGTGAGAATGTCGACAAGGTCCGGCGGCGGCTCGGGCGACGGCTAGCGCGTGAGCATCCGGTCGAGGCCGATCTCGTGATGTCGGTGCCCGACTCTTCGAATACCGCGACGCTCGGTTACTCGGAGGAGTCCGGAATTCGCTTCGAAATCGGCCTGATCCGCAACCACTATGTCGGCAGGACCTTTATCGATCCCGATCAGCAGATTCGCGATCTCGATGTCAAGGTCAAATTCAACGCGGTGCGCGGTGTGCTCCAGGGCAAACGGGTCGTGGTGGTTGATGACTCGATTGTGCGCGGCACGACGATGAAGAAACTGATCAAGATGATTCGCGAGGCGGGCGCGAAAGAAATCCATCTGCGCATTTCCTCGCCGCCGATTATCTCCCCTTGCTTTTATGGCATCGACATGCCGACCAAAAAAGAACTGATCGCCTCTTCACACACGGTCGAGCAGACGCGCAAGGCTCTCGGTGTCGACACGCTCGGTTATCTATCGCTCGAAGGCATGCTCTCGCTCAAGGCGCTGCCCAAGACCAGTTTCTGCACAGCCTGCTTTTCCGGCAAGTATCCTGAGAAGATTGTTAATGCCAATGGCAAACTTGCGCTGGAAGTCGAGCAGGCCAAAGAAAAGAAGGTGGGTCGCCGACGTCTCACCGCCAAAGCCACTCGCGCTTAGTCTGAATCAATCTGGAAATCAAGGAGCACTGAACTAGTTCAGTGCGAAAACTGCGAGGCCATCGAACGGGAACCAGCCCTGGGGGTAGATGCCGAGCATGAAGAGCGCCAGCACCGCGAACACCGCTGCGGTCAGCCAGAGTGGCGAGATGTACGTCAACTGCGGTGTGGTCGGCTCCGGATCGGCCATGAACATCTTGACCACCACCCGCAGGTAGTAGTAAACGCTGACCAGACTGTTGAGCACCGCCAGCACCACAATGAGATAGAAACCTTCGGTCAACGCCGATTTGAAGAGCACAAACTTGCCGATGAAGCCCGCCGTCGGCGGGAAGCCGGCCAGTGAGATCAGAAAGAGGGTCAGCGCTACCGCCAGCAAGGGATGTCGACGCGCCAGCCCGGCATAGTGGTCGATTTTGGTGCGATCTTCGGATGAAGCGCCATCGACTGCAGTGATGATAATAAACGCCCCAAGATTCGTGACTGCATAACAAAGCAGATAGAGCGCTGCCGCCGAGGCCGCCTCAGGGGTGCCCACTACCAGTGCAATCATGATGTAGCCGGCATGCGCAATCGAGGAAAAGGCCAGCATCCGTTTGATACTCCCCTGCCGGAGCGCCATGATATTGCCGACCGTCATTGTTGCCGCCGCGAGTATCCAGAAGAGCGTCTCCCAGGGCAGGTCGACATTGCCTAAACCAAAGCTGAAGATCCGCAGCAGGGCCGCAAAAGCCGCCGCCTTGGGCCCCGCCGACATGAAACCGGTAACTGGCGTCGGCGCACCCTCGTAAACATCGGCTGCCCACATGTGGAATGGCACCGCCGCAATCTTGAAGCCAAGGCCGATTAGGATCAGCGCTCCACCGAGCAGCAGATAGGTGCTGGTCCCGGTTGCCTTGACCACCTGAGCAACAGTCAGCATATCGAAAGTGCCGGTCGCGCCATAAATAAAGGCAATACCGAGCACCGTGAAACCGGAAGCGAAGGCCCCCAACAGGAAGTATTTGATTGCCGCCTCGGTGGATTTCAGTTGCTCCCGCGCAAACCCGGCCAGCACATAGAGTGAGAGCGACATAATCTCCAGGCCAATGAAGATCACCACCAGATTGGCGCTCGAAGCCATCACCATCATGCCATAGGTGGCGAAGAGCACCAGTGGATAGAATTCGCCAAAGTCGAGCTGCTTGCGCTTGAGATAATCCATCGACATGAAGATGGTCAGGATCGACGCCAACAGGAAGATGCCGTTAAAAAAGATCGAGAAGCTGTCGGAGATGAACATATTGCCAAATGTGGAGGTCTCCCGGCCCACAAGCTCCGCCGAGGCATAAAGCGCCACCGCCAGGCCGATCCAGGCAAGATGGCCGACCAATACCTGACGCTCTCGGCGCAAGAATGGCACCAGAAGCATGGTCAGCAGCGCGGTGCCGGCCACAATGAATCCCGGCAGCAACAGCGAGAAATCTACATTTGGAAAACTGATATTCACTTATACCTCAACACCGGCGGATGACAACCTGCCATCCTAGAAACCTCATGAGCCGCCGCGAAAGCCGACCTCAACCTCACCGTCGCGGACAATAATCGGTACTCGACGTTTACCGCCGGAGTGCTCAAGCGCCTCCGCCTCGGCACCCGACACGTCGTACACATCTATTTCCTCGTAAGCCATCTTCTCTTGCTTGAAGTAGCGCAGCGCTGCCTCACAGTGCGGACAACCGACCTTGGTGTAGACTGTGATTTTACTCATGATCTACACTCCTCACACTAGCCTTCTCCGCATACCAGATGAACCCATCCCCCTGCTCCATCTGTGAGATCAGTTCTTTCTTGTTCTGCACCTGCTCGATCAGGTTGTTCAGCGAGGGTTCCATCGGCTTCAGGAAAGTGCTCGGATAGAGTCCGATCCAGAAGATCAGGATTACCAGCGGCACCAGTACAATGCGCTCACGCCAGTTGATATCTTTGAGTTTCTGGTTTTCCGGATTTTCACACGTGCCAAACATCACGCGCTGATACATCCACAGCATATCGCAAGCGGCAAAGATCACGCCGGAAGCGGCGATCACCGCGTAGGTCGTGTTCATCTTGAAGGTTCCCACCAGAATCAGGAACTCGCCGACGAAGCCGTTAGTACCGGGCAATCCAATCGAGGAGAGCATCA
>JBDRQZ010000254.1:0-2445 GCA_043826025.1 bacterium
TGCCATGGCGGTAACCGGCACCGGTCCCTCATTTGAATCCGCTTCAAGCGAGCTTTCCTATCAGGGTTACTCACTCAAGCGCCGGGTGGCGGAGCGGGTAGCCGACGAGGAGTGTCGGCTGATTGCCGAGGTGCTCAACAAGACCAACTGGAATCGGCGCAAGGCGGCAGACTTGCTGGAAATCTCCTATCGCTCGCTGCTCTACAAGATCAAAGACTACCGCATCAACGAGATGAAGTAGCCGCCAGCGGGCTGCAGCGACAACTGCCGAAACTGCACCTGTAGACCTCTGCACGAATTGTGAACAGTCTTGCAGGAATTCCCATTCTGCCGTCAAATGCAGCTAAACTGCAGGACGGTACTTGTTCACGGTTTCCCGCCTGGATTGCTAAGCCCTTCTGAATCAAGAACCTGCCCGGCGGAATCGTCAGTCTCAGGAAAGCCGCATCTCACAACCGCCGGTGGCACTGAACTTGCTCTTAACGTGGCCATGAGAAGCGATCAGTGTCAAGCCTGTCCATTTTCAAGCGAGGAGCGTGCGCTTGCTACTTGTTAATGCCACTGAATTCAGTGAGCGGGTTGAGCAAGAGCTGGCTCGCGCCCAGCGTTACTGTCTCTACCTGTCACTTCTGGTGCTTGATTTTGCCGAATTGCCCGAAGCTCCGAGCGGGACTGCCTCAGCCGTTGGCGCACTGCCGAGCAACCTGTCTGAGAACCTGAAGGCGGTTCTGCGATGCTCGGATTTGGTCGCCATCTCGCGCGGCGGTCGGCTGGCGGTGCTGCTGGTGGAGACCCCCGCCTCCGGACTGGCGGTTGTCCGAGAGCGGATTTGCGACTTCGTCAGTGATTTCCTGGAGGACCGGACGGAGGCGCAAATGCCGATTCATTCCGCCGTCTATCCCGACGCCACCACAGACTTCAAACGGCTGCTCGCC
Organism: bacterium; assembly: GCA_043826025.1. GTDB lineage: Bacteria > Zixibacteria > MSB-5A5 > CAIYYT01 > CAIYYT01 > JBDRQZ01. The sequence goes on from JBDRQZ010000254.1 coordinate 936, forward strand.
TCGCTCCGCGCTCGCGCCCAGGTCGTGAACTAGGACAAAGAAAACCCCGACAGGCGCTGGTGGCCGGCCGGGGTTCAGAAATCTCGCTAGCCGAAGCGCTAGTTGCCCATCGTCTTGAGATCATCTTTCTTATAGTCGGCCGGCAGATCGTAAGTACCAGCCGGAGCAGCGGCCTCCTCGACGGAGACCAATTCCGACCTGGTTTCCACGGGCTGACCCATCATGTCGAGAGTCGCAATCTGCAGTACCGGGAAGCCTTCGATTTTCTTCCATTCGGTAAGCGCTGCCTCGAAGCCGGGGAACATCGCCATCATCGCGTTGGAGAGCCGGAAATAGACATCCATATCGCACTGGATGTCGGTCGAGGCCCAGACCTGCGAGTTCATCTTCATCATCATCATTTCCATCGCAACGTCGAAGCGCTTGCAGTTGTAGTCCCCGATCTTCTGGGTCTCTTCGGTCGGCGTCACCGTGAATTTCATCGAGCCCATCATGTTCTTCATCATTTCCAGCGCCGCCGCGGACTCCTCGTCCTCGGCATCCATCCCCATCGCGCCCATCATGTCGGCCATCGAACCGATCGGCATCTCGGTATAGGATTTGGTGTTGTGGTCGATCATGTACATCATCGACTTGGTCAGATCGATGATGACCTTGGCGGTGTCCATATTCATCGCCGCCTGATCCTTGCCCATCCAAATATCACTGGTCATCTCACTGGCGGGAATTGTGTCACCCATCATCACGAATGAACTGGTGGTGGACTTGGTGACGATGTGGCTGTCGGCCTGCGCGAGCACCGGCAGGCAGAGCAGCACCGCCAGCGTCAGACCGGCCAGAATACGAATTGCACGACTCATCCTGATTCCTCCTGAATTACCGTTTTCGTTCACTCAATACCGCGGAGCTTTGCCTCCGCAGCAGACGGGGCAGCATAGATTGAGGAAGGTCGCTTGTCAAGCCGAAAGAAGGGCGGAGCGCTGCCGGGAAATAGACCTGATTGTCGGAATTGCTTGTCGAGGAGGGCTAGAATTGCTAGGTTTCAGGAAACCTGAATGAAACAATCTTCTCAGGAGGTATCCTGTGCGCGTACTCAGATTTTCCCTGGCGGCGGCCGCCCTGGCGCTGCTCTCAGCCTGTCTCTTGTGGGGGCAGGACCTGCTGCCGACCGAATCGGCGTCCCCGAGCGACGGCATGTTCATCCACATCACTGCCGGCCCCGAGCAGCCACATCGGGTCTTGATGGCCCTGCAGATGGCGACGCTGATCTCCGACAGTCTCGATGTCGCCGTCTACTGCGATATCGATGCGGTCAAGTGGCTTACCAAAGATGCCGCCGATCTCGAATTCAGCCATTTTCCTTCATCGGAGACGCAGATCAAGAAGCTCATCCGCTTCGCGCGCCACTGGCTGAACGAATACATGTGTTTCCAGAGCATCGGCAAGCCTTTTCCCGCAGATGCTGGGGTTGTCCCAGAGACGTATAATCTCGTGATTGCGCCGAACGGGA
>JBDRQZ010000255.1:0-3549 GCA_043826025.1 bacterium
CGCAGTCAAGAGTGAATTAGTCGACGCGCCCTATATCGCCGAAGCGCCGATGGTGCTTGAATGTCGGGTGCTGCACACTTTCGAGTTGGGGATGCACACGCAGTTTATCGGCGAGATTCTCGACGTCAAAGTTGAAGAATCGGCTCTTGATGAGAATGGCAATCCCGATATCCAGAAACTCCGCCCGGCGATCTACTCCACCGGCAGCCGGGCTTACTATGGCATTGGTGAGTTGCTTGCGGTGGCCTACAAATACGGCGACAAGTTCAAGAAGTGATATTGTGTGACCGCGATCTCTGATCGCGGTTTGCTTGATTGAGGGGACGGCAGACGTCCTCGTCTGCCCCAGGCCTAATCGCTGGGAGGCCCCGAGAATGCCCAAAAGGTAGCGCACGCCTCGGGGTGCGATTTCTTGGCAAATAAGGAATCTCTGTACGATCCGAGAGATAGGTTACAGTTTAGACCGATCACATAGGTAACACTTTTTTGAATGTTGATTTCTCTGGTCTGCTTGATTCAGTTTCCTCGGCTTAGAGCGTTTGAGGTGAATTAGTTTCGGGGTGAGGGTCTCGAGTTGCGCCAGGCGGATCGGTCCGCAGTAGATATCCCAGCGGTCTTCGGCGATTTGACGGAGGCCGACTAGTTCACCGGCCAGAGTTTCGGAGAGATAGACATGTCGGCCTTTCCAGGAGATATCTCCCTGACTTTTGACGGAGCGCAGCTGCATGTCATCGGGATAGTTCATCTGCGGCAGAAGCAACGGGTATGGTCGGGGTGAGGGTTGATACAGATCTGCCGGGAAACACTGACCGAGGCTCTCATGCGGGCGCTCCTGATTGTACTCCTCGCGAAAGCGATCAAAGGCTGCCTGCTGTCGTCGCCAAGTTGACTGCGGTGGTGTGGCGGTGTAGTCTTTGAGGGTGCGATGCATACGCTCATGGCGAGGGTTCTGTTGCGGTTTGCCTGGTTCGATGCGCTCCGGTAAAATGCCGAGACGGAGCCACCAGATCGACAGTCGTGAGAGACCACCCACCGTAGTTGTCGCAAAAGGCACACCATTATCGGTACGAATCGCTTGCGGCAGACCAAACTCCTGAAAGGCGGCAACGAAAACCGGCTTAATGGTCTCGTAGTTGACCGGACGGACCAGTTGGCAACGTAGCAGGTAACGGCTGTAGTTATCACTAATGGTCAACGGATCACAGCGTTGCCGGTCGCCGGTCATAAACCAACCCTTGAAATCAGCACTCCAAACCGCGTTTGCTTGATCACAACCTGCCAATGGCTGCTCGTAGGGTGGCGTTTTGCGACTCCGCCGCCGCGGCACAACCAGACCGTGGCGCTTGAGAAGCTCTCCAATCGTACTCACGGCTGGCCAGTTGATCTCGGGATCCTGGAGTTCCAGAAGTCGTCGCAGCTTCTTAGGACCATGTCGGGGTCGCTCGCTACGGAGTTGAACAATCCTCCGCTCGATGGTCGCCGAGACCGCTCGCGCTTGATGGTGCGGTGCTCGCGACTGCTCCGCCAAGCCCTCGACACCCTCCGCCTGATAGCGTCCCAGCCACTTAGAGCCAGTCTTGCGGCTGATACCAAACTCCCGACACAACACCGCTACGGAATACTCGCCCGTCAATGACAATCCTACAAACTGCAACCGTTCATCCATGGCTCCAGTCTCTTTCCACGGCACCGCAAACCTCCTTGCGCAATACCGTAAGATACTGTTACCCATCTGTCCGGTCTATTCTGCTACCTATCTGTCCGGTTCGTACCTCGGTTCGAACCTTCGTTTTCACCGAGCGGAAGACACATCATCTACCGCGACTATGACACTGGCGAACTGCTGGTAGTTGGATTGAACAATGTGGCCGCAACGGCCAGATAGTAGATATTCTTATGCAGTTTTTGTTTGATATCAGGAATTGCACAGCGTCATTAGGTGTAGAACCAGATAGGAACGAGCATCAGGGAAAGTGCGACAGCCGAGTGCGCGGCAGATCCCGTGTCAAGCACGGGCCAAGCGTCGACATCTGCCAGTTGGCGGGCAATAGGTGAGCGGCACATCCCGGAACAGGCCCGGGACAAGCGTGGACATGTGCCGCGCACGGGATGGTGAGAGTCTACCGCTAGACGGGGGTTCAGTGTGAAGAGTCTACGATTTCTATGGTATCTTGTGGCGGCGTCACTGCTGGTTGGCTGCGACGATGATCCAACCGAACCGCCGACAGTTAGCATCAGCATCACCAACTGCCCGGGGGATACTGTCTATGTGGTGCCGGGGCGTTCCTGGACACGCCAGTTTGTTGCGGAGACAGAGGTTACCTCCGAGCAGCCGGTTTGGCGGGCGGTGAGTTTGGCTGTAGAACCACGCCGGAGCTTTGACATCAATGGGCAGGGCTGGTTTAGCTTCTTTAGCGACACATTGGATGCCGGAGGGAGCTTCCTGATCGCAGTGATTGTTGATCTGCTACCCAAGGTCGCAGATAGTTGTCTCTTCACAATCGCAGTCATGGAAGAACCACCTGCTTTGTTACGAATCGGGCAGGTTGAACAAGCCGAGCCAGGCGAGTATTGTGAGGTGTCGATTGAGCAAGCATCAGGTAGCCGACCGATGGGCGGATTAGAACTTCTGCTCGGCTATGACGCAAGAGCACTGCTCTTTACGACCGTGGAGTTTGGTGATCTGGTTGACGACGATGGCTGTGCCTGGGAGTATCTGGAGTACCGACCTGTCAGCCTCCCGGAAGATTGTCAGGGCCCATGTCCGACCGGCATACTTCGCCTAACCGCATTCGCCGATAAGAACAATGGTGACTTTCATCCGGAGTGCTATGGCGGCCACGGTGAACTGCTTCGACTCAGATTCTACGTTTCAACCGACCCCATTTACCAATGCGCTTTTCAGCCGATCCGTTTTGTCTGGGGGGAATGCGACGACAATCTAATTTGGGGGGTTAGCGGTGACTCAGTGTTTGTTGCCAGCAGAGTCTACGACTTCGGCTGGGCCGGGATAAGCCAGGACAGCAGTTACATCCTGTCAAATGATGACTGCGACTCAAACTGGACTTTCCGCTATGGTGGTGTCTGTGACGACTGTGATCTCACCGATCGCCACGAGGTCGGGTACGGTGTCATCTACTGGAATGGCGGCATCGATATCGATGGCTCGGACTAAGAAGACCTGTACCCCACCTAAAGCGAAGCACGCAAGTGCGAAGCGCCAGGTGGGAGGGCGCCATCAAGAGAAACCCACCCGACGCAGAATGCTTCCGCATTCGGCTTTGGGTGGGGTACCGAAATCAATGACAGCAACTTGCGCGAAGTTGGGCTTGCCCTCGATCTGATCGAGGGCATCCCCTCCCGACGGAAGATATGGCTCAGCTAATTCTTGATATCGTTCACGACGTTGATCAGAATCCCGGCGTCATCAATTGTCCATTCATCCAGGGTGACATCATCGTCGAGTGTGCTGCAGGTCGCGCGTGCGACAAACATAGTCGTCGATCCCGTAATCGTGAAGCTGTAGCGCGCGCTGGTCATGATCTCCAC
>JBDRQZ010000256.1:0-9087 GCA_043826025.1 bacterium
GTTCTCGCCGACCCCGTTTTTCAGTCGGGAGAGTTTGACACCAGCTATGTCGAGGACTATTATAGACGGGTCGCAGCGCAGGCGGCTGAATAGTCGCCGCCGGCAATTGGAACTGGAGGAGTAATGATTATCCCGGACGACCTGAAATACACTAGAGAGCATGAGTGGCTGCGGATCGAGGGCGACACCGCGACGGTCGGCATCACCGATTATGCCCAGGGTGAACTTGGCGATGTCGTATTCGTGGAGTTGCCGCAGGTGGGTACTGCGGTAAAGCAGAATGAAGCTTTCGGCACGATCGAAGCAGTCAAGGCGGTGAGCGAGCTTTATTCACCATTGACCGGCAAGGTCTCGGCGGTTAATGAGGAGCTTGAGGCCGACAGCTCGGTGGTCAACTCCGAGCCTTATGAGGGTGGCTGGATGATTAAGATTACCGGCTTCGCGGCGACTGAGGTTGAGTCTCTACTCGATGCCGGCGACTATCGCAAGTTACTCGAGGATTAGTTAATGTCATACATTCCCCAATCCGATCAGGAGCGGCAGCAGTTGCTCCAGGTGATTGGCGTCGACAAGTTCACCGATCTGCTCGAAGGTATACCGGAGAGCCTGCGGCTTACGGGATTGCTCGATCTACCGGAGGCGCTCTCGGAATTGGAAACCGTCCGCTACCTCGATGAATTAGCCGCCCAGAACCAGGTCGGCAACGGCTACGCCAACTTCATGGGCGCCGGCGCTTACGATCATTTCATTCCGGCAATCGTTCCTTTTCTGGCGGGGCGGCCCGAATTCCAGACCGCGTATACGCCCTATCAGGCAGAGGTCTCGCAGGGTACGTTGCAGGTGATCTATGAATTCCAATCGCTGATTTGTCGGCTGACCGGCATGGATGTCGCCAACGCCTCGATGTATGATGGCGCCTCGGCAACTGCGGAGGCGGTCTCATTGGCGATGTCGGCTACTGGCCGCAACAGAATTCTCTATTCACGGCTGCTGCATCCTCACTATCGCGATGTGATCGAAGCTTATGTCGGCGGGCGAGGTGTCGAGCTGATTCCCGTAGCCGATGACAATGGTGTGCTGGCGATTGCCGATCTGAAGGAAAAGCTCGCCGGCGCTGCCTGTCTGGTGATGCAGAACCCCAACTTCTACGGGATCATCGAACCGACCGCCAATCTCGCGGAACTGGTGCATGAAGCGGGAGCGTTGTTGATTGCGGTGGTGAATCCGATCTCACTCGGGCTGCTGACTCCACCGGGTGAGTATGACGCCGACATCTGTGTGGGCGAAGGGCAACCGTTGGGGAATCCGTTGAACTTCGGCGGACCTTACTTTGGCTTTTTCGCGACGAAGAAAGCTCTGGTGCGGCGTTTGCCGGGACGGTTGGCGGCGATGAGCAAAGACACAAGTGACAGACGTGGCTTCTGTCTGACTCTGCAGACCCGTGAGCAGCATATCCGACGCGACAAAGCGACCTCAAACATCTGCACTAATCAAGCGCTTTGCGCGCTCATGGGCACCATCTACATGGCGACGCTGGGTCGGCAGGGGATCAAAGAGGTCGCCCTGCTCTGCGCGCAGAAAGCGCACTTTCTGCAGGAGCAACTGTGCCGCGTGACCGGTGTGACGCTGGCATTCAAACGACCATTTTTCCACGAGTTCACGCTGGATCTCGCCCGGCCGGCCCGGCCGGTTGTCGATCGTTTGCTGGGTAAGAAAATCTACGCGGGTGTGCCGACCTCACGTTTCCTCTGGGAGGAGGATTACCTGATTGTCTGTGCCACGGAAAAGCGCACGCGCGCCGAAATCGATAGATATTACGAAGCACTCTCAGAGGTGGCCGGTTAGCAATATGCCATTTTGTCCCAATTGTGATGCGGAGTACAAGGGCAAGCTTTCAGTTTGTCCTGAATGTGGAGAACATCTCAACGACCAGGATGAGGTTGAGCTGGTAGAAGTACAGGATGAGGAGTATGAGGGCATGCTCTGCCTGTTCCGTTCTCCGACCCAGGAGGAATCGGAAGAGGCGACCGACGCCTTGCGTGATGCCGGGATCAAGTATGTTTTCAAACCACTCGGCCGAATACATCCGAGCGAGGCCTTTGACGGTGAATTCTATGTCAACGAGGATGATTTCGAAGAGGCGACACGAATTCTCGAAGATATCGTTGGCGATGTTGAGGAGCTTTAGCGGCGAAGTTCTTCACGGCCCTGACACAAGTGAGCGGTAAAGATGCCTTTCTGTCCCAAATGCAGGTATGAATACGAACGCGACGTGACTCAATGTCCTGATTGTGAGGTCGACCTGGTTGAGGTGCTGCCGGAGTTCGCCGAGCGCGACCGGGACGATGATGTCAGTTCGGTGCTGTTGTATAAGACCGATGACTATATGCTAGCACAGTTGCTGGTCGGCGCGCTCGAAGCCAGCGACATTCCCTGCTGGGCCAAGCGTCTCGGCATGGGTCGGCTGGGCAGCAGTGTCACCGGCGCGATCACTCATTCAGTCTACGACGTACCTAAGACAGCAGAGATATATGTGCACCCGGACGATCTCGAGCAGGCGCAGGAAATCCTGCAAGGCCTGACCGAGGGCGAGGTAAGCGGAGATGACGATGAAGAGACCGACTAGCCTGACGATTCTACTGCTGCTGCTCTGCAGCTTCAACCTTTCAGCAATCACTCTGGGCGAGCTTGAGTTTGGCGAGGATTTCGATGCCATCAGCGCCGCTGCGCAGGAGTCGCGCCAGCCGATGCTGATCGACTTCTATACCGATTGGTGTTTCTGGTGCAAGGTGATGGATGACTCCACTTTCCCGGATCCTTACGTCCAGAAGTTCATGAAGAACTTCGAGCTGGGCAAGATCAACGCCGAAGTCGATACGCTGGTGGCGCAGCGCTATGGTGTGCGCAGCTATCCGACTTTTCTTTTGATCAAGCCGGACGGCACCGAGATCGACCGGATTGTCGGCTACAGCACGCCGGAAGAATTTGTCGGCGCGATTGTCAACTCACTGAATGGTGTGGGGACACTTGAGGACTTGCGCGCTCGTCAGGCCGCCAATCCCAACGATTACGACCTGATGTTTGAGCTCGCTGAGAAGTATATGTATCGCAGCAATTATGAGCAGGCCCGCAGCTACTATGCGAAACTCATGGACAATACGCCCGCCGACAAGCAGAATCTGGCGGCGACAGCGGCGTACAAGCTGGCCTACATGAAATACAAAGAAAAGAACTTCGTTGAGGCGGCGCAGGCTTATACCAGGATGGCAACCGACTATCCGGCCGCGGAAGAGGCGGAGAGCGCCCGGCTGATGGTAGCTTACTGCTACCAGAAGGCTGAAGATTTCGAGCAGGCCCGCGCGGAATACACTCAGTTCCTCAAGGATTATCCGGAGACCGAGGAGAAGGCCTGGATCGGGGAACAGATGGAGAAGATGAAGTGACCACTTCGGCTGACAGCCCGCTGATCTTTGAACTTTCCCGCCCGGGCAAGCAGGGCTATAGCTTGCCCAAATGCGATGTGCCGGCCAGGCCGCTGAGCGAGCTGGTGGGCGCGGAGAATCTGCGGCGCGAAGACGCTAAACTCCCTGAAGTTGCCGAGAGTCAGATTGCCCGGCACTACGTGCGGCTTTCGACTCTCAATCATCATATCGACAAAGGCATCTACCCGCTCGGTAGCTGCACGATGAAGTACAACCCCAAGGTCAATGAGCGGACCGCCGCCAATCCCGGCTGGACCGAGCTGCATCCGTTTCAGCCATCTGCAACCGCGCAGGGCGCGCTACACCTGATGTGGGATCTGGCGCGGCGACTGGCAGAAATCTCAGGGATGGACCGGGTGACTCTGCAGCCGACCTCCGGCGCCCAGGGCGAATACTGCGGACTCAAACTAGCCAAAGCGCATTTCAACAAGCTGGGCGAGCCACGCGAGACCGTGCTTTTCCCCGACTCGGCGCATGGCACCAATCCGGCTTCGGTGTCGATGTCCGGTTTCCGGCCGGTACAGGTCAAGTCGAATGAGCAGGGAATTCTCGATCCGGCAGCGCTGGAGCCTTTCCTCGACGACAAAGTCGCAGTGCTGATGCTGACCAACCCCAATACTCTGGGACTGTTTGAGCGTGAGATTCTGCGCCTGACCGAGATGGTGCATGCCAAAGGTGGCCTGGTCTATCTCGATGGCGCGAACCTCAACGCGATGCTGGGCATCGTCCGACCCGGTGACATGGGCTTCGATATGCTGCACTTCAACCTGCACAAGACTTTCGCTACCCCGCATGGTGGCGGTGGCCCGGGCGCCGGGGCGGTTGGTGTCAAGCAGCACCTGCGTCCTTACCTGCCCTTGCCGGTGGTCCGCAAGCATGAGAATGACACTTTCTATCTCGACTGGGATCGACCAGACTCGATCGGTCGTCTGCACTCATTCTATGGCAACTTCGGGATCATGGTGCGTGCCTATACTTATATCCTCATGAATGGTCCACGTGGTTTGCGCGAGGTTGCCGAGACCGCAATCATCAACGCCAACTACCTCAAAGAGAAATTGAAGGGCAGGTATCATCTGCCTTTCGACCGGGCTTGTCAGCATGAGTTTGTGCTCTCCGCCGACTGGCAGAAGAAACTCGGTGTCAAGGCGATGGATATCGCCAAGCGGCTGCTCGATTTCGGCGTTCATTCTCCGACTGTCTATTTCCCGCTGATTGTCAGTGAGGCGCTGATGATCGAGCCGACTGAGACTGAGAGTATCTGTTCGCTCGACAATTTTGTCGAAATTATGCTGCAGATCGCTGATGAGGCTGAAAAGAACCCTGAGTTGGTGCGCAGCGCGCCCCACAACACCCCGGTCGGTCGCATCAATGAGGCAGCCGCGGCGAAAGAGCTCAACATCGCATTTCCGATTGATTAGTCGGCCTTTCTCCCCTACCATTCAGATCTCAACTCGTTGAGTCTAGATTTGACTATGCTGTTATTCGACAAAGTCAGCTTCGGCTATGGCAAACAGCCTGACTTGTTGAAGGAACTCTCCTTCCAGGTCGGGCGCGGCGAGAAGGTCTGTTTGCTCGGTCTCAATGGTTCGGGCAAGTCGACCCTGCTCAAGCTGGCGGCCGGTCTGCTTTCGCCGCGTGCCGGTCAGATCGAGGTCGCCGAGCCCAGAGATAAGGTCGGCTTTGTGTTTCAGCAACCGCTCGATCAGATCGTCACCAGCACAGTCAGAGGCGATATTGTTTTCACCCTGGAGAATCTCGGTCGTTCGCAGCTTGAGATGCGAGAGACGCTGGACAGCCAGGCACAGCGATTTGCGCTTGCGTCGCTCCTGAGCCGCCATCCGGCAACACTCTCAGCCGGTGAGCAGCAACGCACTGCATTGGCGGGTGTGCTGGCGCCGCGACCGGAACTACTATTGCTCGACGAGCCGACCTCATATCTCGACTATCATGGCCGGGAGTTGTTGCGCAACACAATGACCGGCGAAGGGCTCACGGTTCTGGCCGCGACTCAGTTCCCGGCGGAGGCCTCTCGCTTTGAGCGCGTACTACTGCTTCACAACGGAGCAATCGCCTTTGACGGCCAGCCCGCCGAACTCTGGAGCTCGGAGGTCTGGCGATCATTGCAGGGGAGCGTTGGCACGAACTTGCCTGTTGTTACCCCGACTGATTCAACAGCTGTTCAGGTAGTCGGTCTGCAATTTGCCTATGGCGCCAACAGTCCGGCAATTGACGATATCAACCTTGAACTTCCTACCGGGACTATCACGGCCGTAGTCGGCGACTCCGGCAGCGGCAAGACTACCCTGGGTAAGTTGATTGCGGGATTGCTGAAACCGCAGCAGGGCTCAATCAAGTTGGACTCGGCCGCAGAACCGATCGAGAGGGGTAGCTTTGTGATGCAGTTCCCCGAATCGCAGTTTTTTGCCGAGACCGTCCAGGCTGAAATTGCGTTCGGTCCGAGCAATCAGGGGTTATGCGGCAGTGAACTTGAGAGCCGCGTGGACCGGGCCATGGAATTAGTCCAACTCGATTTCGAGCAGTTCGCCTCCCGCCCACCATTCACTCTCTCCGGGGGTGAGCGCCGACGGGTGGCGTTGGCCTCGATTTTGGCACTCGAGCGACCGGTACTAATTCTCGATGAACCTACCGCCGGACTTGACTGGCAAGGTGCCGCGCAACTACGCCGGGTGTTGATCGCGCTCCGCCACGCTGGTTACACGATTTTGTTACTCACTCACGATCTCGATCTGGCAGGCTGGGTAGCCGGCAGATTTGTGTTTCTCGATCAGGGTCGGCTGAGTTGGAGCGGCGAGCGGTCAGCCGATCTGCCCGAAAACCTTTTTGAAACGCATTTTGGGAAGTTGCCGCAGTCCCTGATTGCCGCCCGCAAACTCTCGCAGGCGGGCCTAAGTGAAACGGAAATCGAGGGGCGTCTGCTGTCGACCGATATCGATCCGAACCTCTAAGCCATTAAAACGTAAACTATTAGAAATTCCGTGCCGCCGCGGTTGTGCTGTGTAGTATATCTTACGGAAATATCGCAGTCGCTCATCTGTATGATTAAGTAATGAGAGACTGCTAACGAGCAGAAAGGACAGGGATGTTGCCCCATTTAGTTCTGATCCGCGCCAATTTCTGGGATCTGATGACCCAGATGTCGCTGTTTGCGATTATTATTGTCGTTATCCTGCTGTCGATGAGTCTGATCTCCTGGGGGATCATGCTCAACAAATGGAAGCTCTTCCGCAAGGTCAACACCGACAACCGCCGTTTCCTCCAGGCTTTCCGTCGCGCCAGTAATTTGCACGACGCGCGCAGTTCACTGTTGGCATTCAAGAATGCGCCGCTGGCGGGCGTCTTTGATGCCGGCTATCGTGCTTACTCGGAGTTGATCCAGAGTCGCACCACCGATGTTGAAATCGGCAGCGCCACCATGCGGGTCGGCAATGAGGAACTGCAGGAGATCGACCGGGCGCTGCAACGTGAACAGAATGAACAGATCGGCGACCTGGAGAAGCGCGTTTCCTTTCTGGCAACCACCGGCAATGTCGCACCCTTCTTCGGGCTGCTGGGCACCTGCTGGTGAATTATGTATGCTGTCCTTGACATCGGCGCGCAGGGTTCCGCCTCGCTGATCGTCGTCGCCCCCGGTATTGCCGAGGCGCTGATCGCGACGATTTTCGGTCTGGCGGTCGCGATCCCGGCGGTCATCGGGTTTAACTGGTGCAACACCAACTTGAAGTCGCTCGCCGATGAGATGGACAATTTCTCGATCGAACTGCTCAGCGCCTTGGTGCGAAAGTAGGTCCCGATGCGACAGGGTCGACGACAACGCACCTATGAAAAGATGCATGACATCAATGTCACCAACCTGGTCGACGTGGTGCTGGTGCTTTTGATAGTCTTTATGATTACCGCACCCTTGATGCAGTCGGGGATCGATGTCGATCTGCCCACCACGCGGATGGCGGACACCGAACTATCTGATGGGGTGGTGGTCACGATCGATGAGCGGGGTATCACCTATGTCGACGACCGGGTGGTGGAGCCGGAGCATTTTGAGAGCGAGCTGCGCGACGCTTATAACGCTAACGATATCAAGAAGGTCTTTTTGCGCGCCGACAAGAAGGTGACTCATGGTGTGGTGGTCGATGTGATGGGCCGGATCAAAGCTGCCGGCATTATGGAAGTTGGTCTGGTGACCAAAGACCCGGAACAGGACAAGGGCGACAAGTAGGGCAAGATGCAGTCACCGCTCCGCAAAGACCTGGCTATCTCAGTCCTTGGGCATATCAGCCTGATCGCAATTATTATCATCGTCAACCCGGCCACCGGGGTCCTGCGCGGCAGTCCGGAAGTGATGACAGTCGGGCTGGCGGGATTAGAAGGCCCGGCACCCGCTCCCGCTCGTGAAGAGGTCCAGCAGCAGGCTGAAGAACAGCAGCCGGAAGCCGAACCGATTGATCCACCGGAGATTCCGATCACCGCGGCCGATGAGTCTTTTGAGGAGAGTTTCAAACTCGCCTCGAATGACAGCCTTGAGACGATAGTCGACGAGCCGGAGCCGGAACCTGAGCCGGAGAAGCCGAAACCGGAGAAGCCAAAACCGAAGCCGGCAGAGCAAACTCAAGCTCGCACGGAGAGCAAACCTCCCGCCGCAAAACCGATCGAGGACACCGGCCCCAAAGAGGTCACCAGTTCGGCGGGCAAGGGTCTGGACATAACCAGCGCGGTGGGTGAAGGCGATGGAGCCGGTGGTTCCGGGAGTGGTGGCTCAGGTGGATTTGGCCTGCCATACAATATCTCAATGCTGGAACGCAAGATTGAGCGCAGTTGGCGCAACCCGGTGACCTCGTCGAATCAGGTCACCTGTACTATCTACTTTCAGATCGCTCGTGACGGCCAACTAATCGGTCGACCGGTGGTTGAGAAGTCTTCCGGCATCACAACTTTTGACAATGAAGCCGTGTATGCGATCATGCGGGTCGATCAGTTTCCCGCCTTTCCTTCCGGCTTTGAATATGATTACATTGGGATTCATTTGGATTTCGCTTATGTGCCATAATAAAGCCAGCCAGCGTTTGACATTCATTCTTGTCCTGCTCCTCATCTTATCATCACTCACAATTCTGCGCGCGCAGACCGGAGCTGATTTTCGCGCCCGAATAGAGACCGGCCAATGGCATCCCTACAAGATCGCAGTCGGCGATTTCAAAGTCGCGGTCGATTCGCTGCAGGAACCGGAGTGCTGGCTGCATTCCGATTCGGTTGGGCAATTGGTAAAACAGGTGGTCACCGAAGATCTCGATTTTCATGTCTTCTTCGACACGGTCTCGGCCAAGCAGTTTTATCTCGATGTCTGGGAGATCGATAAGATCACACCGCTGGTCTGGTATCGAATGGGGGCTTCATACCTGGTCGACGGCACCGTGCAACTCGATGGCGATGAGCTGATCGTTGAGTACTTCGTGGCGGAGCTCAACAAGGAGGGTGGTACTAATGAACTAATCCGCGAGCGGCTCAAGACCGACGCGGAGTTTTATCGACGCCTGGCCCACATGATTGCCGATGAGGTGGTGGTGCGGATTGCCGCCGAAGAGCC
>JBDRQZ010000257.1:0-3866 GCA_043826025.1 bacterium
AGATGTGCATACAGATCTGATCTCTCAGTACCGGGGGGCACCTTTCCTCGTCCATGCCCCGACAACCATTGAGGTTGACTACGATGATCGGGAGATCGAGGGAAAGTGCCTGTTCGATCTCCCATCTAACGAACTTGTACAAATAGCGAGTCTTCTCACCGACCAACAGCACGAATACTTTAGAACTCAGGATGCGATCCCTCAGGGAACGCTTGATCGTAAGTTCTTCGCTCTGGTCACGAGCTTGTTTCAGCAAGTGTGCATCATAAAAGTTGAATTCCGTATGATCGCTTTGCTTCCAAGCTTGCATTAGTCTGTAATAGTGCATGTCATTGTCTGCGTCAAAGGCCACATATGTCTTGTTACGGTATGGCATATTTTGGGCTCCCTTAGTACTCAGCTCGGAATCTTATGGAAATACCGAATTGCCTCTGCAGGTCAATCTGGTGCATTAAATACCTAGTTCTCTGCGCACGCTCACCCCGCAATTAAGTAGAGCCACCCAGCAAGAGCCACCGCCACGAAGACAACACCTCCGATCACTACGAATCTTAGAGGGAGTGCGTCGCTCTTCATAGGGGGCAACCCCAACTCATCAGAAATCAGCGCAACGTCTCGTACAAATGACCGTCTTACAATCTCGCCGAAGATACATGCGAGTATTGCTCCTGCAGTCACCGCCAGCCCGAATAACGTGAGCGTCTCTTGCAGCAAAGGCGTAGCATTCTCGTCATAACCGAACTTGACTGCAGCACCCATAATCCCCGTATAAATCACGAAAGCCTTCAGATAGTGACTCAGGAGGCTTGCCAATTCCTCTTTCTTGGCTCGCAGCATAGCAAGCAACACCTGAGTCCTCTCCGATTCCGCGGTGTTCGCTTCTCTCGGCATTAAATCGCTCCCTCAATACTAATGGAGTCCGGACGGGCTGACGAACTCGCAACCGAGGTTTTCGCCCCGATGCAGGCATGACACGGTGCGCCGCGAGCCCGAAGTCGATCCCCGTTTCTGCTCCGAATAGAAAGCTTAGCGATCAAGTTATCTGTCTGGTTCGGAAGTAAAAGCCTCTGTCTCCTGCTGTCAAGAGAAAACACCCAAAAACCCCTTGCGCTCTCTGCCACGCTGCACTACTTAGGGGCGCAGTTTCACGGGGGCAGATGAGGGAAAAATGGAAGAAGGTTTCAAATGAGTAAGCGTGAAGAAGCACTGCAATACCATGAGCAGGGTCGGCCCGGCAAGATCGAAGTGGTCGCCACCAAACCCTGCGTCACCCAGCGCGATCTCTCACTGGCCTACACTCCGGGAGTAGCCGTGCCCTGTCTGGAGATTGAGAAGAACCCGGCCGATGCCTACCGCTACACCGCGAAGGGCAACCTGGTGGCGGTGGTCACCAACGGCACCGCGGTCCTCGGTCTCGGCAATATCGGGGCGCTGGCCGGCAAACCGGTAATGGAGGGCAAGGGGGTTCTGTTCAAACGGTTTGCCGATGTCGACGTTTTCGATATTGAAGTCGGCAGCGAAGACCCCGAAGATGTTATCAAAGTCTGCAAACTGCTTGAACCGACCTTCGGCGGGATTAATCTCGAAGATATCAAGGGGCCGGAGTGCTTCTATATCGAGGAGACGCTCAAAGCGGCGCTCGATATCCCGGTCTTCCATGACGACCAGCATGGCACCGCGATTATCTCCGGCGCGGCTCTTCTGAACGCGCTGGAGATCAATGGCAAGGATATCGACAAGATCAGAGTCGTCTTTTCCGGCGCCGGTGCGGCGGGCATTGCCTGCGCCAAGCTCTACATCTCGCTGGGGGTCAAGCCGGAGAACATCCTGATGGTCGACAGCAAGGGTGTGCTCTACGAAGGGCGCGGCGATACCTATAACAAGTACAAGCAGCAGTTTGTCCGCAAGACCACCTGCCACACGCTGGCTGAAGCCATGAAGGATGCTGACGTGTTTGTTGGGGTTTCGGCCAAGGATCTGGTGAGCAAAGAGATGGTCAAGTCGATGGCCAAAGACCCGGTCATGTTCGCGATGGCAAACCCCGATCCGGAAATCACCTATCCCGACGCGCTCGATGCGCGCAAAGATGTGATCATGGCCACCGGTCGCAGCGACTATCCCAACCAGGTCAACAATGTGCTCGGTTTCCCCTTCATTTTCCGGGGCGCGCTCGACGTCCACGCCAGTGCCATCAATGAACAGATGAAGGTCGCGGCGGTGCAGGCGCTGGCCACGCTCGCCAAAGAAAATGTGCCCGATGTAGTCGCGCGTGCCTATGGGGCGACTGCGTTTAAGTTCGGTCGTGAATATATCATCCCCAAACCTTTCGACCCCCGCGTGCTGATCTGGGAAGCCTCCGCCGTCGCCAAGGCGGCAATGGATTCCGGGGTGGCGCGGCGGATAATCGACATCGAGCAGTACAAGCATGAACTTGAACACCGTCTCGGTCGCAGTCGTGAGTTGCAGACCTGGATGATCGAACGCGCCCGGCAGGAGCCGAAACGGATTGTCTTCAGCGAAGGCACCTCGAGCCGCATCCAGCGGGCTGCGGTCCAGATTCTTAGCGAAGGTTTCGGTAAGCCGATTTTGCTTGGCGATGAGGAGATGGTGCGCAACGTCGCCGCGGAGGAAGAGATCGACCTCAACGGCATCGACATCATCTATCCCCGTAAGAGCAGCCTCTACAACAAATATGTCGAGGAGTTCATTAAGCTGCGGCAGCGTAAAGGCATTACCGATGTCGACGCGAAAAACCTGATGCGCAATACGAACTATTTCGGCGCGATGATGGTGCACATGGGCGATGCCGACACTTTCCTGGCGGGCGTCACCCAGCACTATCCGGACACCGTCAGACCGGCGCTGGAGATTATCGGCAAACGCGATGACCTCTCAATCGTCAGCGGTTTGTTCCTGCTGATTGTCAAGAACCGGCTCTTTTTCTTCGCCGACACTCATGTCAATCTCGATCCGACTGCGGAGCAGTTGGTGGAGATCGCGCTTTGTTGCGCGGAGACTGCCAAGCGCTTTGGCGTCGAGCCGCGCATCGCGATGCTCTCCTTCTCGAACTTCGGGTCGGTGCGTCTGCCGAGGACCGAGAAGGTCCAGCGCGCGGTGGAGATTATGCACCGCGACCATCCCGATTTGATTGTCGATGGTGAAATGCAGGCCGATACGGCGTTGATGCCGGAGTTGCTGACCAAGACCTATCCGTTTAGCAAGCTGCAGCAACAAGCCAATGTGCTGATCTTCCCCGATATTCAGTCGGGCAATATCGCCTACAAGCTGATGCAGCGGCTCGGTGGCGCTGAAGCCATCGGCCCGATTCTGATGGGTATGAAGATGCCGGTGCATGTGCTGCATCGTTCTCTCGATGTCGAGGAAATCGTCGGCATGAGCGCCTTCGCGGTTGTCGAGGCAGGCGACAACGGCAAGAATCATTGCTAGTCTTTCGCAGGTCAGGAGCCCGCGCTCCTGACACTGACGGAGATTTGAGCGGCGGCAGGACTCCTTTCCTGCCGCCTTTTCTTTTCGGCGCCCCACAAGGCCTCCCCCGGAATTGATCCAGGGCAAGAGCGGATGCTTACGTGATGATCTTGTGCGCGGCAGATGCCCTCATCTGCCGCTTGCTATTACCTACCTAAACGTCGCCGGTCGTGGCGAGATCGCGCGACCCACCGAACCGTAAATGCATTTGGTGTCATCGAAGCTCGGCCGTCCGAAACGAACAAATGGCGGGAAGGGTTCGGGAAAACACTGATGGTCTTCAATGCTCCAGCCGCTGTAGAACATCACAATCGAGTCTTCCTCGATCACAGCCGTCGGCGCCATCATCCCCCAGCTGTCGAACCCGGTACCGGGCGACA
>JBDRQZ010000258.1:0-8119 GCA_043826025.1 bacterium
GGTTTTATGGGCAATCGGCGCAGGGCGCCGGACCACCAGTGAAGATATATTGGATCAAGTAGACCGCATCGGTGATGGATGTTTCACTATCGCAGTCGGCATCGCCCGCTTCGAGCGGAGCCGGGGCCGGGCCGTCGAAGAAAACGTAGGCAATGAGATGGACTGCATCGGTGATGTTGACAAAGCCGGAGCCATCGGCATCACCGCAGTCAGGATAGATGAAGCTAATATCTGCGGTACCGCAATCGAGGTAGCTCGGGTACCAACTCGTCGCGACACCGCCAAACAGTAGGCTCAGAGTAACCCGCCCGGCTGGTCCGACCGTGGTGGTGTCCAAATCCACCTCGGTGCCCACGGGCAGGCCCTCGACGGCCTCCAGGTAAAGAGTCGCCAACAAGCCCTCCGGGGCATCCACCTGATTTATGCCTGAGAAATCCACCCAACCCAACAGGATCGTGTTCGCGACAGAGTCGATCTGGTAGCCGATCGAGAAGGCTCCATTGAAAAGACTCCCATCAAAACTCATTGACGACCACCTCAGCCTTTCGTCACCGCAGACCAAAGCAATGGTGAAGCCTGCCACGGCACTGTCGCAATCGATTAGAATCGGCACTGCGATCTCACCGGGCATCGACTCGACGTTGACTTCCTGACAGGGGATAGAGATCGAGGCCATGTCCTTGTTCACGATCCGGAATGCTTCTTCTTTGGTCACCGAGAAAATGCCCAGTCGCGTCAGCCAGAAGTTCCAGGGACCGAAGGCCGCCGCAACCGGCAGTTCAAAGTCTATTTCAACTGCATTTGTATCGACGATGGTGACCGCCGACGCCATGATTGTGTCGC
Organism: bacterium; assembly: GCA_043826025.1. Taxonomy (GTDB): domain Bacteria; phylum Zixibacteria; class MSB-5A5; order CAIYYT01; family CAIYYT01; genus JBDRQZ01. The sequence continues at coordinate 844 of JBDRQZ010000258.1, forward strand.
CGTCATTGATCAAGCCGGCCTCGAACTCGTTCAGTGTGCTTTCTATCAGATTCACGCCCACGAAGGTGGCCCTCAATTCAATTGGGTGTCCCTGGATACCCCAGGATGGGGCCAGGTGGGCGATTGCCGGGTTACTGAGACCCAGAAGGAGGCTTGCAGAGGGATTCGCGTAATCGATTATCCCGGAGACGCACAGGTCCAGAACCGCGTCCCCAATGAAGTCGGCTACCTCCACTTCGCCGCTATTGAACCCCACATCGTAACTCGAGTTGACCTCGAATTCTGTGCCCGCTTGCTGCAGGGCAGTTATCAGGGTTTGGTAAGTCCCACCTGGCAAGATGATATCGCGTCGCTCATCCATGTCTAAGTCGGCTGCTCTGATGTCGCTGGTATACATTGCCTGCAAAGATAGCGATTGATCATAGGCGAAGGTTCCGGTACCAGTGTTCAGAAAGACTTCGGCAACATTACTCGGACTTCTGGAGAAGAGCAGATCGACATAACCGTCATTGTTGAGATCGCCGGTTTCGGTGGCATCAACATACCCTCCGAACCAATAGGTTGTGTCGAGATCAAACTGCCCGCCACCATCATTGCGGAAGATCGCGAATCTTAGAGTGGTGAGCGGCACTGCCAGATCGACATCACCATCATTGTCAAAGTCGGCGAGGCCGAGTGGCATGGCCGAAGCCCCGGCGTCAGTCGTGTTGATTGTAAACTGCCAGCCGCTGGTCGAGCTGTTATTGACGAAAGACACCAGCGTCGTGGTAGACACATCCCTATCCCTGGCGACGATATCGACATCACCATCATTGTCGATGTCGGCGATTTCGGGTCGACGCGTGCCGAAACCAACGAAGATCGAGTCCAGTGTGAACGAGGTGCCGCTGCCGTCGCCACCGAAAAGCAGCAGATAGTCGCCCGGCCCGAGAGCGGCGATGTCGAGGTGACCATCACCGTTGAAGTCTGCCACTGAAGAGTGGATCCAACCAGTTGCGGCATCGGATTGATACGACGTTGAGAATATGCCGTTGCCGTCATTGGCAAGAATCGTGAGGTCCCCATTACCACATCCCAAGACAAGATCAACATCCCCATCTTCATCGATGTCAGCTGCCTGCATCGTGAATTTCTGACAGGGCAACGTGAAGTAAGCTGGGTCGCCGAAAAAGCCGTTACCCGAGTCGGCTGCAATATCGAATTCCCAGCTATAGCCGCCGCCTAACGTTTCGTTGTCCGGGGTCGCGATGGCCTCGGTGAGAATAACCTGGAGGTGATCGCCGGGGTAGAGAGGTTTTTTTGCCTCAAACCTGATAGTGCGATTGTCGTTTTCCAGTGCGATGGTGCCGGGAAGATATCCGGAAAGCTCGCCACGCACCAAGACTGTCGAACTGTCGATGGTGGCAGGATTCAGATCCGCATCCAACGTCGCGGTAATCACTTCGGTACTGCTTGGGACCTGGCTGTGTTGCAGCGGTGAGACCGACTCCACCGCGAGCCCAAAGGCTTCAACTAGAGAGCCGATTATGATGACCGTCAGTAAAGCCCAGAGACTCAACCTACACACTCTAACCTCCCGGCTTGTTACGTGCGTGGGTGCACACACCTTAATCTATGGCTCTTGGCAGCTATGACAAGCGAATTCTGACTTTAGGGGGCATGATCGGGCATCAAAAAAGGCGAAGGGTATTGACCCTTCGCCTCTCGGTTTTGCGGTATTTGCAGCTACGGACAGTCGGCGCAGGGCACCGGGCCATTGTTGAAGATGTACGCGATCAGATAAACCGCATCGGTGATATTGGCGATCTCATCGCAGTTGACATCACCGGCTTCAAGCGGCACGGGCGGCGGGCCATCATTGAAGATAAACTCGATCAGATAGACCGCATCGGTAATATTAGCCACCTCGTCATCGTTGGCGTCGCCGCAAACATAGGCAATCGCGGTGTGGAAACGCAGATAGTCGCCGAAACCGGCGCTGTTGCCGAGGCCGTCATAGGAGCGCACCCGGCAGTAGTAGGTCGTCGCGGGCAAGAGGATGCCGCCGCTCAGATAGGAGTTGATGTTCAATGCCGGCTCCACAATCTCTGCCGTGGCAAAGGTGGAGTCGGCAGAGACCTGCAACTCGTAGCTCACACCTGAGGGATCGCTGACGCCCGTCCAAGCGAACCCCTGGCTCTCATAAGAGACCACCTCATCAGCGCTCGGGGTGATAAACGTCGGCACCGCTGGCGCGGTGAGGTCGATACCGAAAGTCCAGTAGGGCTCCAGATAACCGGTCTCACGGCCCGAGTCGTTGACCGCCGAGACCCGCCAGTGCCAGGTGCCCTCCGTCAGGCCGGTGGTAATTGTGCGTGATGTGACCGTCAAGCCGGAGTCGACATAGTCGACCGACGCAAAGAGAGGATCGTCATCGATTTCGAGAATATAATAGAGCGGCTCCACCTGCGTGCCGGGGAAGTTGGCAAGTTCAGCGGGAGTCGCGCCGGTTTTGCCCCAGGTAAATGTCGGTTTCACTTCGGCGATAGTGCTGCTATTCAGCGGCGAAACGTAGGGTGGCGCAGAGAAACCGATCGTCACCCGTGTGCCGAACACATCCTGGTTACCATTGCGGATGTCGGTCCAGCAGGTGTTGGCCTTGTCGCCCAAAGTCGAGAGCCCGACATACTCGCCGATTAGACCGGCACGAGAGGAGGGTTCCCGCTTGGTACGATTCTTGTAACTCGTGGGGGTCAGGTTCTCAAAGAACTCCATTTTGCCACTGCCGGGATCGGAAGAAACATCGCTGATCCGGCGATTTGCAGTCCAGGTTTCACCGCCATCGAACGAGTGCGCCATGTAGAGGTTAAAGAGCAGATTGGCGGGATCATCGCGCCGGTCATACCAGACTGCGGTCAGGATGCCATCCTCGTTGAGCGCCACCCACTGATGGAACTGGTCGATCTGGTTACCCAGCGGATCATCGTTAATCCGCAGCCGCTCCGACCAACTGGCGGCATTGTCGGTCGATTTCGTGACATAGAGGTCCTGATAACCATCCGCGGCGGCATCGGTGAAAAGGATGTAAATCGTATTGTCATAGATGCCGCCGGTGATATCGGCCTCCATCGCCGGGAAGGAGAAAGCTCTGATACCGCCATAGAGGCTGAAATCCTGATAGGTGGTCGGCTGCACCATGTGATCGGTGCCCCAGCTCGCTCCGCCATTAGTCGATTTGTCGATCATGATGCCGTCGAAGCTGTACTGGACCCAGGCGCAATAAACCGTGCCATCCGACCCGCTGGTTACAGTCGGCCACTGCACCGAGGGCTGATCGGAAACCTGGGGCGCAGGCTGGAACTCCAGGCCGAAGAGGCCTGGGTCGCCATAAGCACATCTGATCTGGGTGCCGGAGCTATTGGGGAAACGCGCCCAGGGCACATAGATTCGGCCATCGTACGTGCCGCCGGTGCGGTCGACATTGATCCACTGCTTGTCTTCGAAGGCATTGGGGAACTCATCGACAACCGTGTAGGCATCGCTCCAGGTGAGACCGCCATCATCAGTTTGCCAGATGAACAGGCCGTTCCAGGGCATGCCATCATCGTAGGTCAGCAAACAGGCATAAATACTGCCCTCTTTGCTGTAGCTGATCACCGGATCGGAATGCTGAGTATAGGGGGAGCCAACCATCAGCGAATCACTCCAGGTGAAGCCTCCATCGTAAGAGGTGCCGAGCCCGATGCGACGATAGCCAAGCCGGAAGTCCCGCCAGATTGCAATCACATTGTCGGGATCGAGCGGATTAATCACCATCGACTCCTCGTTCTGAGCGGTGTCGGCATAATCGTTAGTATTCATCTGAACATTGTCGCCCTCGTCGAAGGCCAGCGCCGGGACCATCGCGAGAACCAGCACGCTCAGGGCAAGTGCGATTACCAGACTTAAGCGAGAGAACATGTAGTTCCTCCTGCGGGATTATAAGAAGTAGATTTCTCCATCTGCAACCAACGGGTGGTTCTATGTAGTATTGACGGCGCAGCAGGCGACTTGTTGCACCATCCAATTGATAAAATAATCGCTGCCGCATTCTGTCACAAGTGGAGTTGTATTTTTCCGGATAAATCAGCTATTTTGAGGCTGAGTATGAAGACCCTGATCGTAATCCCGGCTCTGAACGCCGTAGCGACGCTCGCGGCGCTGATCGAGGGCGTGCGGTCCGCTCTGCCGGACGCGGAGATCCTGATTATCGACGATGGCTCGACTGATGGCACCGCGAGTCTGGCTGAGAGCCTTGCGGTTGGCTGTCAGCGGCTGGGTCGGAATCTGGGCAAGGGGGCCGCATTGCGGCAGGGTTTCATTCGGGCAGTCGCGCAGAGATACCGGAGAGTGCTCACTCTCGATGCCGACCTCCAGCATGATCCGGTGGAGTTGCCTGGCTTTCTGGCGGCGGCCGTAGATTCGAAAACCGTTGTCATCGGCCGACGCCTGCGCCGCAGACCAATGCCCTGGCAGCGGCAGCTCAGCAATTTCCTGGTGTCGCTGGTGACCTCCTGGGCGGCAGGGCAGAAACTCCCCGATGCGCAATGCGGGTATCGGCTGCTGCCGGTCTCCTTGCTCAGGCAAATTCAGTTGTCTGCCAACCACTACGAACTTGAAATGGAGTTGCTGATTAAGGCGGGACGCGCGGGATACCGGATTAGTAGCGTTCCGATTCAGACGATCTACTCCAGTTCCAAAAGCTCGATCCGACCATTCCTCGACACGATAAGGTTCTTGCTACTGCTGGTCAGATCGCTATTTTGGTAGCCTTATGCTGGCGCTGCTCACAAATGATGATGGCTATCAGGCAGAGGGTATCCTGCGTCTGGCGCGCGAGATGGCCAAACTGTGCGAAGTGCTGGTCGTGGCGCCGACTGCCGACCAGTCCGGCTCCGGGCACTCGCTGACCCTGCAGCGACCGCTGCGAATCAATAAAGTCCGAGAAGCGTTCTACCATGTCGACGGCACGCCGACCGATGCGGTGATGGTGGCCTTGTACGGCATCCTCAAGAATCGCGTGCCCGACATCCTGCTGTCGGGAATCAATGCCGGGCCAAACATGGGCGATGATGTCACCTATTCCGGCACGGTGGCGGCGGCTTTTGAGGGCGCGATCCTGGGGATCCCCTCGATTGCGATTTCCTGTATCGAAACCGAAGGGGCCGATTTCGCTCGCGCCGCACGGTTTACGCGCAAGCTGGCGCGCAAGGTGTTGACAAAAGGTCTGCCGGAATTCTCACTGCTGAATGTCAATATCCCCAACCCGCGCCAGGGCAAATATGCGGGAGTCAAGATCACCCGGCTGGGCAAACGGGTCTATCATGACATCCTGGTGGAGAACATCGACCCGCGCGGCAAGAAATACTACTGGATCGGCGGCGAACCGGAGTGGGAGGATTTCGATCACTCCGACTATAGCGCAATCACGGCCGGCCACATCTCGGTCACGCCGTTGAAGATGGATATGACCGACTACAAACTGCGCGAGCAGCTTTCCGATTGGAAGTTAAAGCCTTAGCCTCGCTGCCTCTCCAGCGCCCGCTAAAATATCCGTTGACACCGCCGACATTAGGGAATATCTTACCTGACTTAATTTCGGGGCGTGGCTCAGTCTGGTAGAGCACTTGGTTCGGGACTAAGGGGTCGCTGGTTCAAATCCAGTCGCCCCGAAATTAATTATCTCACAATGAGTTGCAGATGTCGAAACGTGTACGGCCCTACATAGCGGTAGTCGGCGGTGGAAGTTGTTCTGCCGAGGTCGAATCTCTGGCGGAGGAGGTCGGGCGATTACTGGCGGAAGCCGGCTGTGTGCTGGTCTGTGGCGGTCTCGGTGGTGTGATGGCGGCTGCCAGCCGGGGCGCACGGGCTACTGGCGGCACGACAATCGGCATCCTGCCGGGGATTTATCCGGAAGCCGCCAACGCCGATATCGAGCATGCGATCTGCACCGGGATGGGCGAGGCGCGCAACTTTTTTGTCGTGATGACTGCCGATGGGTTGATCGCGTTGCCCGGTGAATTCGGCACGCTGAGCGAGATTTCGTTTGCCCTTAAGTATAAAAAACCGGTCGTTTCGCTGGGCTCCTGGGAAGTGAGCGAAGACATCCTCAGGGCCGAGTCGGCCGCGGCAGCGGTAGAGAAAATCCTGGATGAGGTCGGTAATGGCTGAGTTGGCGCGCGCACGGGTACTTATCTCTGGTCTGGTTCAGGGTGTCGGATTTCGATATTTTGTTACTTCCACCGCCGAACAATTCCCGATCACCGGCTATGTCCGCAATCTCGACACCGGCAGTGTCGAAATCGTCGCCGAGGGGGACAAAGAGGAGGTTTATGGTTTCCTCCGGCTGCTCCGCAAGGGGCCTGCACATGCCGAGATTATCAGTTTTCAGACTGAGTGGTCGCCTTACCAGGGCAAATTCAAGGACTTCTTTGTCAAGTATTAGCCTGTGAATCTCAAAAAGGTCATCCGCGAAATCCCCGATTTCCCCAAACCGGGAATCGTCTTCCGAGACATAACTACCCTGATCGCCGAGCCGGCCGCGCTGTCATCTGTTATCTCCAGGATGAGCGACTTTTGCCGTGAGCAGCGCGCGACTCACCTCGCTGCAGTGGAGTCACGCGGTTTTATCTTCGCCGGGGCCGTTGCCGAGAAACTGAAGCTGCCATTGGTGCTGATCCGCAAGGCGGGCAAGCTGCCTGCTGCGACGGTCGGCGAATCCTATGATCTGGAATATGGCTCTGCGACCATTGAAGTCCACGAGGATTCTCTGAAGGCAGGGGACCGGGTGGTGATCGTCGATGACCTGCTCGCCACCGGCGGCACCGCCAGAGCGACTGTCAATCTGGTGGAGAAGCTTGGCGCAACGGTGGTGGGGCTGGCTTTTGTGATCGAACTTTCATTCCTCCCCGGCCGCGAGAAACTCAAAGGCTACGACATCCTCGCGCTCGTCGATTACGACTCCGAATAATCCTTTCTGCGAAGAGCAGGGGCGTAGCGCGCTACGCCCGGGAAGGGTTGAGAAGAGCCCTGCGCGCCTGAACTAGTACTAACCCCGAAGCCCCGGGCCGCACAGCTACGCCAAAGATTGTCTTGTAGCTGACTTCCCAATTCGATATAGTGCATCAAATGCCCCCGTAGCTCAGAGGATAGAGCAGTGGTTTCCTAAACCATTGGTCGCAGGTTCGACTCCTGCCGGGGGTAGATGCAAGTGCGAACGTGATCTGTAGATTGTGATTAGGTGCATGGCAGGATAATC
>JBDRQZ010000259.1:0-2534 GCA_043826025.1 bacterium
CGGCATTCCAGCCTCGTAGACTTTCCCCGCCGCGTCGTTGTAACGAGGGTGATAAGCCCCACCTCGATTACACCGGGAGCCGCCACGGTGCAGAGTGCCGCCGTAGCCGCAGTAACAAGATTGAGGCGCATCTTTGAAGTCGTTGCGCTTGCTACTACGATCAGAGTGGTGATCTCGACCTTGAGTTTCGCCTTCTCCATCCCCCGAAAGTTCGGAGTGGCATACACAAGATCAATAATGTTCTCACTGACATCGTCTGCCCCATCAGTGGTGATCGCTTGTGCAGTGCAGAAATAGTAGCTGGAATCGGGTGTGCCGACGCCGCCGTTTGGTATATAAGCCATTTTTCCCCTCCTTTAGGTTATTTGCGATTCAGTGTTGAGCAATGAATCGGTGAACCGTATTCTGGTTCCCGAGAACATATACTCCGGTGCTTGCCAGGGATTCGGTGCCGAATAGTTCACGGTCGAATCGGCCTTGGCAGCCTTCCAGAAATGTCCCCAAGTTCCACGGTTCATGTATAGGATCGCTCCCTTCCCCATGTCGGCCATAGAGATGAGCGCATCGATTATCGGCTTGGTGCTGAACGTGCTTGCTTCCATGTTGTAAAGCGCACCCACAGGCTCGATATTGGCGATACGGCGTACACAGCGATCGTCGGCGACAACGAGGCCCAAGTGCCAAGCAAAGTCGCATACATAGGATCTCATGTCGCTGGAATTGTTCCCAGTCGTCAAAATATCCCCTGCATACTCATGCTTCTCAACGCCGGTGTACTGATGACCCTTAGGATAGATCCCATACACCTTGTCCTGTCCCCATTGAACGGCGATTATGGACGTAAGTGTTGCAGATCCACCATAGGTATGGCACATCTTCTGGCCGAACTGATCGGTCTGAGAAGCGCTTGATATATGTTCCTCGATACTTGGGAATGCGTAGCCACCCGCAATAGTGCCGTTCGTGACCGCATCGCCCACATCGTTTGCAAGACCCTCGTAGTGAGGGACCGCCAGTCTCTCGACGTAAGCCGCGAAATCCGGTTCAATATCGGCGAACCGCAAGTCCACGACAAGCCGGGATTCAATCCGGCCCAGGACTGCGGTATCCGTTATATTGCTGCCTTTGGAGGCCGAAATACCGTCATTCAACTTAACCCACGTACCCGAGACCAAGCTCGAATTGCGAATGTACTTGTGACTCTGACGATCGTTCGCTTGAAAGAAGGGCATATCCTTTAACAGGTCCTGCGCTTCAGTCATTGAATAGATCATGTTGAGAAAGCCATCCCCATCCGGGCGGTCCATCTGTGAGAGTTCATACAAACCTGGTAATGTTGCAGCTAAAGTAGACAATTTATTACCTCACAGGTTTAAGAGTCATAGAGGCCTTTCCGCTTCTCAGCCAAGGCTGCCGCCACCGGGAATCCAGTTGGTTTCACCGGGGTCGCGGGTTTCGCTCCACCTCGAGGTGCTTCGCTTTCCGATACTGCCAACCCTACCTTGCCAAGGAATCTCGTAAGCGCCGGCGAATTCACAAAACCTGAATCCTTCAGCGAGCTCATCAACTCCTTGTCTCCGTAAGTAGCCAGTACCGTGTTGGCAGCTTTCAAGTGCTTGTCATAACCTTCGCCAAGATCACTCCGAAGTCTCGCTTCGGCTTTCTCCCGGCCCTCTTTGACAATCTGTCGCACCTGTCTGACAGCCTCGTGTTCACGCTCCGCAATCCGCTTGATAACGGCCTTTGCCTGACCTACAGTCAGCTCGTTGGCCTTGGCGAACTTCGCAACGTCTTTGCTCGCACCCTCGGCAAGAGTGTACCCTTTGGGCAACTCGATGTCCGAAAAGTCATACCCCTCTTCGCTCTCTGGCACACCTAATAGTGTGCGTACTCGTGACAGTTCTTCGTCGGTTGGTTCCTCAGATATCGTCACAGCCTTGCCGAGTTTCCCCTCAAGCTCAATGTAGCCTTTCGCAACGTCGCTGGCCGACTTAAACTTGCGTAGTGCTTCACTGTCCTTCAGGTCACCGGAAAGTTGATCCATCCACCCGGGTCGATCCTTTGAACCGTCTTTGACAGGGGTTGCCTCGGTTTCCCCAGATCCGGCAGGATCTTGATTGCCTGTGTCTTCTACGGGTTGCTCTTCCGAGATCCCCCCAGTCAACAGATCTCCGTCCTGTTCACTCATCTTCTATCTCCTCTTGGGGCTTAGGGACCCCAATGATTGCCTCAGTCAGTAACGAACGATGCGCCATGTTCTTCAGCGGTGTCCCAAAATCATCCGTCACCTCGAAGTAACGTCTCAGTAACACAATGCCGAAGTTACGCAGCACCATCTCGTCCTGCTCTATCGCTATATCCCACACACCCAAGTCATCCAGAAGGTATGACACAAACGCCCTGCCTGGTTCCGGTGCAAACACGGTAGCAGCCACACTGCGTCGGCTTTCAATCTCGCCTTCTGTCAGGTTAGGTGTCATGCCTTCTCCCATATCCACTCGCCGGAGACCCACGATATTGCATCGTAAGATACC
>JBDRQZ010000260.1:0-3424 GCA_043826025.1 bacterium
GTCGATCCAGATTATCTCGGCCAGCGCTCAGGCCCGGACCAACGCCTTCAGTATTGCGGACTATAATAAGTATAACGGCGCCTATCTAACGACATCTGACAAAGAGGAAATCCTCAACAAGATTCCGGCCGCCGGTCTTGACTTGAACCTCGCCTCTGAGGGTGGCGCGATTAGTGTCAGCTATCATGGCTTTGCCGCGTTCACGCAGGTGATCGGTGGCGGCCGCGGCTGGCTGGCCAAAGATCCGCTCGAATTGGCGCTGATGGGCAACAGCGTCGGCGAGAGGGTTGATGCCGCCGGCACCGATGGCGATGGTTGGGCGGCATATGCCATCGGCATCAGTCATGGCAAGCAGTTGATATCCACCGAGGCTCTCACCCTTAGTGGTGGGATCACGATCAAGTACCTGCGCGGTCTCTCCTACTATGGCATTGACGAGCTGGTCGCCGAAGCAGTCACGGAACTGACCGGACTCTATGGTGACGGCGGCTTAACGGCTCTCGAAGCTACCGGCGGCAGTGGCTATGCAATCGACCTTGGTTGGAGCGCCGACTATCGCCAGACCAGCTATTCGCTGGCGGTCACCAATTTGCTGGCCAACATCAATTGGGATCGCGGCGCCACCGAACACGTCTACAATTTCACCCTGGATAATCTGACAGTCGAAAACGCCGGCGATGACACAGTCTGGAACTCTGAGGAAATCGTCATCCCCGGCTCGCCATTCAGCACCAGACCGCCATTGCAACTTGAGTTGAGCGCTGCCCGCTATTTCGGCCGCTGGCTGACCTCGGCAGCGCTGGCACAAGGTTTCGAGGACACACCGTTCACCTCAGCCTCACTACGAGTGGCACTCGGCACTGAATATCAGGCCTTCAACTGGCTGGCCCTGCGTAGCGGTGTAGCCGGTGGCGGCGACGACAAGATCTCGCTGGCGCTGGGGCTGGGGCTCGGCTTCGGTCCCTGGCGCTTTGACTTCGGCTATGCGGCCGCCTCACGTCTCCTGCCCTGGGGCGGAACCGGAGGCACGGTGGCCATTTCAAGTTATCTCGATTTCTAGGCAGTGCACGCAAGGAGAAGAAGATGGACAAGCGAGGGAAACTGATTCTGACAGGCATGGCGATTCTGCTGATCATTGCTGCTACAGTGAGCGCAGCACCACCTCATCCGCAATTGCTGGAAAACATCAGGCAGACCAACGCGGAACTACCTTATGCGCTCGCCCACCGTGCCGAACTGCTGAGTCGTGGTGTCGATGCTCCCGGCGCCGACGGCGCTGTCCGGCTGTTGGCCAAGCAGGCCCATGCCGAGGTCGTCTCCAGCTACAACCTGCTCTGCATTATGGTCGAGTTCACCGACAAAGCGGCGGCGGTGCCCGCGGCCGAGTTCGATGACCTGTTGTTCTCGACGAACCCACCCTCAGTCCGTCATTTCTATGACGAAGTCAGCTACGGGCGACTTGATCTGGTCACGGTCAATCTTCCATCAGAGACTGACTGGCTGACCGCGCCACAAACTTACGGTTACTACTGTGGCGGTGCTTCCGGCCTGGGCTTCTATCCGACTAACTGTCAGAAGCTGGTGGAGGACCTGGTCAATCTGGTGGACCCGCTGGTGAATTTCGCGAACTATGACAATGACCACGACGGCTGGGTTGACGGTTTGACGATTGTCCATTCCGGCAAAGGCGCGGAGGCGGAGAGCAGCCCGGCACTGACCAATTTTCTGATCTGGTCGCACAAATGGTCGACCAGCGCGCCGATGTCCAAAGATGGCAAACTGATTTTTGACTACAGCATTCAACCTGAGTATGTCTTCTCGCCGGGTGATGCGACGATCGGCGTCTTTTGCCATGAACTGGGACATGCGATCTTCGGATTGCCGGATCTGTATGACACCGATTATTCCTCGAATGGCCTGGGGCAGTGGTCGCTGATGGCGACCGGCTCCTGGAATGGTCCGGCGCTGATGGGCAGTTCACCGGCTCACTTCGATGCCTGGTCGCGGGTGCAGTGCGGCTTCACTGACGCTCACAATGTCACCGCCAATGTTGCCGGGCAGCCGATCCCGGCGATCGAGACCGACTCTGCCGGTGTCCTGCGGCTCTGGAGCAACGGCACCCTCGGTAGTCAATACTTCCTCGTGGAGAATCGGCAGCGTGTCGGCTATGACAGCTATTTGCCCGGTGAGGGCTTGCTTGTTTATCACATCGATGATGGGGTCGGTACCGACAATGATAACGAGTGGTATCCGGGCCACTTCTGGTCGGGCCACTATAGGGTCGCACTCGAACAGGCCGACAATCTTTATCAACTGGAGAAACTGCAGAGTTATGGCGATGCCGCGGACGCTTTCCCCGGCACGACCGGCGCGGACGCCTTCACCAGCATCACCGCCCCGGCCGCCACCAGCTACGCGGGCGAAGCCACGCTGGTCGGCATCACCAACATCTCCGCCAGCGCGCCGGTGATGTTTGCCGACCTGGCGGTGCAACTGGTGGCCGGAGTAGATGACTACGATTATGATCCGTTGCTGCCCGACGAATTCAGTCTTGAGCAGAATTTCCCCAACCCCTTCAATCCGTCGACCAGAATCACCTTCGAGTTGCCGACAGCGGCCGAAGTCGAACTGGCGGTTTACAATCTGCTAGGTGAACGGATTGAGAGCCTGGTGGCAGGCACACTACCAGCGGGACAGCACAGTATCAGTTGGACAGCGGTTGATGAAAGCGGCCATTCACTTTCGTCGGGGCTGTACCTGTACCGGCTCACCACCGGCGGCCTCAGCCTGACCCGCAAGATGCTGCTTCTTAAGTAGGACTTTCGTTCTGGTGGGACTACGGGGCCTGCGTCTGTCGCAGGCCCCTAGCTGTAATCCTCAGAGATGCTGGGGTACCCGTTGCCGAACTCGGTTCGGCTCTGTGCAGCTACCCGAGACACGCGTCCTTCCCGTCGCTCATGCTTCCTTGCAGGAGCTTGTTCGCGCTCTTTCTCACGCCGGGCGCGCTTCAGTCTCATGTAGCAATGCTTGCACCGCCGCGGATCTTCCCTGAATCCGCGCTCGGAGAAATATTGCTGCGCACTGGCAGTGAAGACGAACTCCTCACCACAGTCAACACACAACAGGATTTTGTCAACAAAGACGGTTTCCATAAATCCCCCCGTCAGGTTTTATGGATCCAATACACAACGCCTCCTGCTCGCGCTTCGCTGCTCCACACTACTTGCTCTGTTGCTCGTAACTTACTGATACCAACGCCAAAAGCATTCGCCGGTACCTGGATCGAGTATATCCTTTTGTCGACAACCATGTCAACAAGTTTTTTGCATTAATGTGGATTTTGTGCCACAATATATCCACATTTCAGTCTTCAAGACACAACATGAGGGGCGATGAAGTCACACGACTCCACCACATGCTGCTT
>JBDRQZ010000261.1:0-2779 GCA_043826025.1 bacterium
CTAATCAGTTCATCCATGACAATTCGCGATCTCCACGGCATATCCGCCTCCTCTGCTATGAAGAAAATATACCGCTCAACTGGAGCTGAACTCCTGACACACTATGACACGCATGTCAAGATACTCTACAGCGCAGGGCTCCTGACCTACGAATCGATTTGGGGGCAGACCATGAGGTCTGCCGCCCACGTGTCGTCGTCTAATTGGCAGATGTGGGCATCTGCCGGGCGCAAACATATCACAACTACACCTTCGCGGTCGGGACGCCGACCTGCTCTTCCAGCTCACTGCGCGAATAGAGTTCGCGATACTGCTCGCTGCGCGCCACCAGATCCTCATGCGTGCCGACCTCAACGATGCGGCCATCCTCGAAGAGTACAATGCGGTCGGCGCGCTTGAGCGTCTTGGTGCGATGCGTGACGACAAAGCAGGTCATCTCCGGCATCACCTCATGCAACTCATCCCACAACTTCTCCTCAGTGCTGGCATCCAGCGCCGAAGTGCAGTCATCGAGCAGCAGAATGCGCGGGTCGCGGATCAGGGCGCGGGCAATCGAAAGCCGCTGTTTTTCGCCGCCGGAGATATTGATCCCGCGCGTGCCGATGCGTGTCTCCAGGCCTTTCGCCGAGCCGGCAACCAGATCGTTTAACTGCGCCAGAGCGATTACCTCGGCGATCCGTTCGAGGCTCGCGCCATCGTTGCCGAAGCGCACATTCTCGGCAATCGTGCCGGAGAACAGCACCGGCTCCTGTGGCACATAGCCGATCGCATCGCGATAAGAGGCCAGCGGAATCTCGGTGAGGTTGCGCTCGCCGACATAGATGCCGCCCTCAGTCGGGTCGACCAGCCGCGTCAGCATATTAACCAGCCAGCTTTTGCCGCTGCCGACCTTACCGACCAGCGCGATAGTCTCACCTTTCTCGACCGTCAGATTGACTTTGTCGACCAGATTGCGCTCGACTCCGGCAAAGGTGAAGCTGACGTTCTCGAAGCGGATGCGGTCGAATTGCACCACCTTGCCGTTGCGTTCACCATCGGGCACCATCGGCGGATGTGTTTCGACCTCCATTAACCGACCGACACTGACGCCGGCTTGGCGTCCCCGCACGACGAAGTCGCCGATGGAAAACATCGGAAAGGTCAGGAAAAACACCAGGCTGTCGAACGCGACAAAGTCGCCGGTGGTGATACTATGAGTGACCATCACCAGATAACCGCCCGCCAGCAACAGTGCAACAACACCCAGATGAGGAACACTCATCCAGAGCTGATAAACGCCCACCCAGGAGCGCACCGCGCCGATCTCGGCTTTGCGCCGGCTGGCCATGATCTCTGCAAACTTGCGCCGCCAGAATCCCTGCCGATTGTAGGCTTTCACCACGCGAATGCCGGAGTAGCAGGACTCCATGGCATTGTTCACGTTGCTGATCTGCTTCTGCAGCCGCTCAAAGCGCCGATCCAAAAGCGATATCACCTTGATATAGATGACCACCAGCACCGGCAATACTCCCGCAGTGAAAATGGTCAGCGTGCCGTTGAGCGAGATCATCGCATAGAGCCCAAAGCCCACCAAACAGAGCGCCTCATAGAAACGCCAGATACCGGAGCAGGCAAACCAGGAGAGCTTCTCCGCGACATCGTCGGTCAGGCGCGTCACCAGATCGCCCGTACGGAACTTGTTGAAGAAGTCGGGTCCCATCTGGGTGGTCGCGGCGAAGGCCTGCTGCCGGAAAGCCCACTCCAGCCTGATGTTCATCCAGGCGCGTAACCCCTGGAGCGGGATGTAGGTCAGCCAGATTAGCGCACCGAGCAACAGAATCAACAGCACTGCGCCGGTACTGGAGTCGAGACCAAGCAGACCCGGCACCTGTTCAAGGAAGCGCAGGTAGTGGGGCAGACTGGCCTCACCCTTGACTCGCAAGTCGACGAAATAGCCGATCAACAGCGGCGTCGCCATAAAAAGAAAGGCGTACACCGGTGTGACCAATATCAGAGCTATCAGAGCTTTCGGGAAGTCACGGTAGAACTTCCAAAGCCATTTTATCTTATCTATCATCTTTAAGTTACTCCTGCCGATTTCTGTTCCTGGAACTGCAGGCGGAAGAGTTGCTCATAGTAGCCCTTCGCTGCCAGCAGTTCCTGATGACTGCCTTGCTCGATTATCTCGCCATCGCGGATGACCAGGATGCGGTCGGCATCCAGTATCGTCGAGAGGCGATGCGCGATGATAATCGAGGTCCGGCCCTTGAGCAGTCGCCGCAAGGCCCTGGTGATCTTCTGCTCGGTGTCGGGATCGACCGAACTGGTCGCCTCATCGAGCAACAGCACCTGCGGGTTGTGAATCATCGCCCGCGCGAAAGAGAGCAACTGCCGCTCGCCGCGACTCAAGTTCGCGCCGCGCTCCGAGATCTCCGTCGCATAGCCTTTCGGCATGCGGTTGATAAAACGGTCCGCGGCCACCAGCCGCGCGACACTTGTCAACTGCTCTTCGTGCAGGTCTTCCCGTCCCAGAGTGATGTTCTCTTTGACATCGCCGGGGAAAAGGAAGATATCCTGCAGGACCAAACCGAACTTGGCGCGCAAGTCTTCGGTGGTCAGGTCGCGAATATCGAGACCGTCGACGGTTACGCGTCCTTTGCTCGGGTCGTAGAAACGCAGCAGGAGATTGATAATCGAACTCTTGCCACCGCCAGTGACACCGACCAGCGCGACCTTCTCGCCTTTGCGGACCTCGAAGCTGATTCGCTTGAGCGCGTATACGTCATCGTTACTATATGAG
>JBDRQZ010000262.1:0-2089 GCA_043826025.1 bacterium
ATCGTGATATCGAGCGCTTGCTCATCAAATGTGCCGAGATCATCCTCAACGTAGGCCGTGAAACTGATTGTCCCGGCGCTGGCCGGCGTGCCGGTGATCGTGCCGTCGCTGGCAAGACTCAGGCCGCTGCCTGCCAGATCGCCAAACTTGTCGCTCCAGGTGTAAGGCTCGGTGCCAAAATGCGCCTGCAGAGTTGCCGAGTAGCCTGGCATGGCTTCGGTCCAGTCGGGCAGTGACTCGGTAATGATCGCCACCTGGCCGGAGGATTGACACTCGTATCTCGACACTTTGAAAGCATCGAGTCCGGCCTCGACCACCGAGCCATCCCCGAGGTCGGAAGCCTCGAATTTCATCATCATCAGCGCCGAGGGGGTGACATATTCACTCGCCGGGAAGCCGACCTTATACCAACCGCCGGAAGCTTGCGACACCGGGCCGACAGTCTCGACCAGAGTCCAGCTCAGGCCGGAGTTGTTGGAGATATAGATCTGCATCACATCGGCGTTGGGGGCGGAGCCGGTAGAATTGTCGTACCAACGGGCATAGCTAATCTCGGCGTCGCCGCTCGAGAGATCGAACACCGGCGAGGTCAGAATCGTCGTACCGTCGTCGACATCGGAGTTACCATCAACATTGTCGGTCAAATAGCACTGACCGCTGCCGTCATAGTCGGTTGGCGGGTCGCCACGGTCACCGCCGCCAATCGGCGTGCCTCGGCCCCACGGTCCATCGGCGGCATCACCGGAAACAGTCCAGCCCTGGTTGGTCTGGAAATTATCGCTGAAGATCGTCGTGATACTGTCAGCCACGATTGCCGAGAAGTAAGTCGCTGGAGCAGTCGGCGGGTCGGTGAGTTCACCGGCGCCAAACGCTTCGGCGCTCACATACCAGTCAATCTTCGAATCGCAGTCCGCCATCGGCAGCATCGCGTCATACGCATTCGGCGCGGTCTGGGTCATCGTGCCGACCTGGAAAGCTGCGCCATCGATTGAGTAATGCAGCTCGCCACTACCCGGCACCGGCGAGATGCTGCCGGAGTTGACCACGACTTGCACCGCGGTCTCCTGCAGAGGCTCGACCAAATCCGGCTTGCCGTTGGGATAGGAGAAAGTAATCAGCACTAGTTCGGGGCAGTCAATACCATGCATGCTGAACCCGGTGCAGATCTCATACCAGTGGGGTGTGCCATTGTCGAGATTGGCGTCGTCATCGTCCAGGGTAAGGAAATCAATCGGGATCTGAGCATCGATTCCCGTGCCGGTATGCAGCAATATCGAGTTGACCGTCAAATTGGAAATAATGTCCAGATAGTCGATAGGCTCGGTCACATACAATTCATTACGGACATCCCAGACGCAGCCGGAAAGCAACATGCCACAGTCATGAATCTCGCTGCCGCAACTTGAACAACCGCTCGCTGAATACTGGCAGCTATTGTCTGCGGTGCGCAGCCCGGAGTTACAATCGCCCGAGAAACCATAACCGAGGATCGGATCGTCGACCGGGAGCATCGCGATACAGTCGCCCATGCCTTCGCCATATTCACCCTGGCCGCTGCTGGTGAAGTCGATCACATGGTGTCCATACTCATGGTTGAGCACGCTCTGCCAGGCGGTATTAGGACAACCGCCACCCGGCTGACAGAAATTGATCGAGCCATCGCTGCTGCTCGACCAGGCATTACAGGGACAGTAGTAGTCGGTGCGGTTGACGACAGTTAACACGCCGGTCTCGGTCGCAATTCCGGGGAAGCTGGGGTTCTGTACCAGAATCCAGTCGCGACACATATTGCCCGAGGTGTAGATATTGGTCTGAGCCAGCACCAAATCATTGTTGTTAGCTTCATTATGAATGAAGTTCGCCGGACCGGGGGGGGTGATCAATTGCGACAAGGTCTCTTCAGAGCCGGCACGATTATCGATTGTGAAGTACAAACCATCAACGTAGGACAGCACCGTTACCGACCCGGAGCCGATATAAGGAATCGTGAAGTTACCGTTGCCGTCGGCATAGTAGGTTGAGCCACCCTGAATCTGGACTCTCGCCCAGGGATAGGTCCAGAGGATCTCCTCTGTACAAATGTTGGCCT
>JBDRQZ010000263.1:0-3388 GCA_043826025.1 bacterium
GATCTCAAAACACTTCTTAAGAGCCGCAGGATACTTCATCCTGTCTGCTATCCTTTCCACCTCAACGTTGCCGAGTTCCGCCAGACGGCGTCGCCGTCGTCTGATGGTGTTTCTCATTTTCTCGCCCAGATTGGCAACGAAGTCGTCCCAACCCCTGCTGAGGTCAACGAAAGGGGAGTTTCGTGACGGCTCTTCTAGGGTATTAAATCCTACTTCACTTGCTGCAATACGAATGGCATCCAGGCATGCGTTGTCAATCTCGATGTTTTCGAGAATAGCTACTGACCAAAGGCGACTTCTTCTTGCAAGCTCCTCAAGCATCTTTACGATCTCTTCAACACCAAATCCAGACCCAACGAAAGCTGAGCGGGGCGTAATCCCGTTTTCCATAAATTCGAGCGTCTTAATCTTGAATCCCTTGATCCGGCGTTCTCGCAGAAGCAATGGAGCGGCTAGGGTCAATTGCTCCTCCTCCCAGATAACAGGGCAGAACATTCGGCTTTCCTCGCCGAAAGCACGCCACCAGGAGGAGAGCCATTCGTGGCTCAACCAGCAGGATTCAACTTGATCGTCAGGCAGCGCCAGATTCCATGGCTCCCGCAGTTTCGCGAAACGCTCTTCTGAAGTGACTAAGTCAACCTGCATCAGCTTACTCTGTCCGATCTCCGCTCGCCCAACTAGACCCCCCGTGCATCCGCTGCCGGTCGGCGGACGAAAAACTGCAGTCGTCGAATCGGATATGGCCATCGCTTGTAGTAGCAGATGTTCAGGCCGAACAGGCGCACTCGAACCGTTTCCCCCACCGAGACCGCACCAACTTTTCGATTGACAACCTGCGAAACGTGGTTGAAAGCGCTGATTGCGCTGTGTACCTTTGTGCGACCCTGCGGATAGTAATAGTCAAAAAGCACTTTGTAGCACCCCTTTAGCAGCCCCTTGCCACGCTCATCGGGCAAGGTGTAGCCATTATACACATAGAGACCTTCGTTGCCGGTGTCCAGCACACTGCCGGACGTCTTGATCCACAGCTTGCCGATCGCCGCCCAACACATCGAGCGCACTTCGTCATTGCGCATCGCGATCGCGCATTTATCATCAAGGTGTAACCGGCGACGGAACTCCTCAGGACTGACGCTGAGTTGTCGCATCATCTCGGCGTCGGCCTCAGTCGCCATTCGAAACAGCAGATTGTCATCGAAAGGCGGCTTCATCACCGTCCCGACGGAAAGCCAGTTGGTAGTATGATCGAAGTGGAAGAGCCAACCAGGCGTATGCCAGGAGAGCCAGCGCAGAAAGTGCTGGCCGCCATGAATCCGCAACTCTTTCTGGAAATTCCTAAGCTTCTCTCGCATCGAGCATTGACTCCATCGATGACCCCAACTGTTCGCTTACCCCGCAAATTAAGGAGACTCTTCATTTACGACAACAAGACGTTTTCCGGAATGAGCCATTTCTCCGAATTCCCGCTTTCTCTATTGAAAAGTCTCGACAACGGTGACGGGCAACTGGAGTTGATAGCCAAGAGATGCCGATTGAGGCGATGCCGGCCCGACCGAAACAACCGTCTTCGTAGTCGAAAAGCGCTTGCGAGAGTGACATTACAGGCGTACAATCATCGAACGTTACCTGCCGCCAGGTTTTGCTGTTCTAAAGAACCGCTTTGTATGACAGCGGAACAGTTGACAACAGGATCTTGGCGTTCTTGAGATTATCGGTGAACGCAGCGTTGATTTCAATGAATGTCGCCAGAAAGTGAACAGGAATCGACGAGATTTGCCGATATTCAGGAATAGCTGGCATCCGAATCGGTTGTCCTGTTGTAACTTGGGACCGAGGACTACGGAGATTGGCTGGAACGGCAGTTGCTGTGCCATTACTGTGGTAATCGAGAGGGCATGGCGATACTTCTTTGTTTTCGCTGGTGAGATCGTTGATCTCAGATTGAACACCAGGAGGATTCGATGTTGAATGCTTTGCAGGGGCAGTGGAGAGCGACTCATCTCCTTTTGGTCCTCGTTTTATGTATCGGTTCAAGCTACACTTTCGCACAATCTCTGCGCTCTGGGGCCTGTCTCTCCGGTACAGATGGTACCTGTGCCTGGGAGAAGCCGGGCGATCCCGATTGGCTGTTCGAGCGATTCACTAATGCGATGGGTTATGCCGATTGTGCCGGTGATCTCGCGACCTGGCGAGCGAAAAACCCGAATTGCATACTGTTGCTCTATGTCTCGGGCACTGACATGCCGTCCTACAAGAGCTACACCTCGAACAGTTACAATTTGGGAAAGAAATCGACCTGGATCCGCGATCGTATGGTCGAACTCGGTGAAATTGAAGAGAACACGTACATGCATTTCTACAATGACACCAAGGTCCGCTACTGGGTCGGCGACCACTACGATACTCTGCTTATTCCCGGGACCAATTCGATGACTATTGCGGCGGCGGACAGTGTCAGCCGCGTGCCGAATTCCTACATTAATGCGCTGTTCGTCAACTATAACACCTATGATTATCCGGCTCGCCTCGCTCCGAATTTTGCAAATCCAACTCTGCGGCAGGCCTACAAGGAATACCTGACCCAGGTCTTTACCAGCGATGTTTACACCCACTACCCAGATGCAACCGGTATCTGGGACGGTATCCATTTCGACAACTTCAGCCCCACTTCAATGGTAGGCAGCGCGCTTTGCTCGGGCGGCTTGGTGGTTGAGACCGGTGCCAGTCCCGGGGCATTGCTCACCTTTGCTTCCGATGCCTACCGCGACTGGTGCTGGGGACAGATGACCGCTTTTGGCCGTGAAGTGAGAGATACGCTCCATACCGCCGACCAGTGGGCGCTTGATGGGAAGAAGAAACTACTCGCTTACAATGTCGGCATCAGCCACAAGGACGACTATCTCGATCCCAACATCTCCGGCGCCGACGCCCTCAATGTTGAGTTCGGTTTCGATCCGGTTTACTCAAACAACAGCAGCTACTATCGTCTGGAAAACCTTTCCAGCCGCGATTCGGTCGCCGCCAGGAATGGCGTGACCTACTTCTGGACGTCGATACCTCGAACCAGTTATGGCAACGGCAGTACTACCAAACGAAATGCCATCTACAACAACCTTTGCTTCTACTATGTCGCGCGCAGCGATTCAACCTGGATCTACATGCGCCCCGATCCGGGCTATGCCTATGGCGCCTTCCTCAACAGTGGCTTCGATACGCTCGCCTGGGTACCGGCGATGGAGCAGGACCTTGGCGACCCCGTCGCTCACTATCAGCTTGCGGCGAGTGGCAGCTCCCCCGATCAGGGTGGAGCCACCTACAAAGTCTGGTCGCGAGATTATCAGTATGGGAAGGTTTTCATCAGACCACGCGATGGCTTTGAAGCTGCCTG
>JBDRQZ010000264.1:0-3362 GCA_043826025.1 bacterium
GCACCAACGATTAAACAAATTGCTCTCCGAGAAATCCATTTCTCGCATCGGGTACCTCCTTCAAAAACCTGCTAAATTGGATGTACCCGATTGCTTTAGCCAAGCAACTCCTATTTTACACAGAAGAAGTTACACTATCCCATTTGGAAATGCCGCCTCGGGCGCGTGGCAGATCGGCAGCGAGATGACGAAGGAGGAGCCGCGCCCCAACTCGCTGGTGCAGGTGATTTCACCGCCGAGCGCAGCAATCCATTTGCGCGCCAGCGCCAATCCCAGCCCGGTCCCCTCCGCCTTGCCGCTGGTATAAAAGGGGTTAAAGATTTTGCCGAGGTTTTCAGGGGCAATGCCCTGCCCTGTGTCAGTAACGACCAGGAGTAGCTTGTCTCGCTGCTCGGCGCCGATTTGGCCGGTAAGAGAAACCTCGCCGCCAGTCGACTTGCAGGCATCGATCCCGTTCTGAATCAAGTTCTGCAAGGCGTGGCTGAGCAGCAGCGGATCGGTGGCCAGCAGCACATCATCGCAAGCACTGAGTTCTGCTCTGACCTGAATCTTGCCGCTCTCCGAATCGAATCTCAAGAACTCCCGAAGATCGGCGAACAGGTCTTTCAGTGAAATTTCGTCGAGTTTGACTTTGCCGGGTGAAGCATAACCCAGGAATTGTCGCAGCATTTTTTCGGTGACTTCGGCCTCACTCAGAATCGAATTGGCGATCTGTTCCGCTTGTCCCTCGCCCCGTGTCAGCTTGGTCAGCAATTGACCAAAACCGACCATCGCACCCAGTGAGTTGCGCAGTTGGTGCGCCAGGCCGGCGGACATTTCACCCAGGGCAGCCATCTGTTCACGCCAGGAGACCTCCTCTTCGAGGCGTTTGATTAAAGTCAGGTCGTTAATCAGAATCATTGCGCCGCGGACACCACCGGCATCATCATGAAGCAGCCGACACACGATACTCACCGCGACACTGTGTCCCGCGGCCACCGGGAGTTTGGTCTCCTTGAGAGCGATTTCTTCACCGGTTTGCAGCGCCGTATCGAAAAGTTGTACCAATTGAGGCAGCCCGGCCAGCGCGGAACGATAAGTCCCGCCGACGGTCAGGCGGGGATCGAAACGCAGCAGTCGCGCGGCGGAACGATTGACCTGAGTCACCGTGCCAGTGACATCGCAACTGATCACTCCGGATGGCATACTTTCGAGGATGTAGTCGTTATATCGTTCCAGGTGCGCCGCACGGTCGCGTTGCTGTGCGTAAAGCCTCTGCAGGCGACGTTCCTTGACTCGCAGGTCGGCGATGACTTTCAGGAAAGTATCAACTGCGAAATCGACCGACTCGACCGATTGCGGTTCCGCCACCGCCGCCGCGATGGCTTCCTTCCTGATCCGCTTATAGGGCGCGAAAGTAATCTGCAACAGAAGCAACGCCACCGCCGTGGTCGCGGCCAGACTCAGCCCCTCAAAGAGCAGGGTCATCCACCAGAATTCGTCGAGATGTGCGGTCAATTCGGCGCGGGTGCCGACCACCAGCGTGAGGTTTTCACCGGCTTCGTTGACGAATGGCTGGAAGAGTGTGCAGTTCCAACTCCCTTGACGTCGATAGGGCACTGTGGCCAACGCGGGGGGCGCATCGCTGACTCGGCCGACGACTTCTTTGTCAAGACTGAAGACCTGCCTGAGCTGGCGCAGCTCCTCGGCATCGACCCAGGAAGATGGGGTGTCCTGATCGGCACGAAGAGCATCGCTCTCGACAACCTCTACCTCGGCGAAGCCCGCTGCCTGAACAAGCTCGCGCAGGCGAGTGCCGGCCAATCGCTCTTCGGTGGAGGTCGCAAGAAAGTCTGTTATTAGTTCGAGGCTTCTGGCACTGCGGTAGCTCCAGTCGTGGGCCTGCGCGCTGCGGCTCTCATTGAGGAAGCGGATGGCGTTGAGAGCCGAGGCCAGGACAAAGATAAAGAGCACGCCGACGGCAATCCGCACCCGGATTTCGTAAGGTACTCGCCAGAACCTGGCAAGCTGAGCCCAGAGCCGCTGTAAGGGATTGCGATTCACACTAGTAGTATCGGAAGTGTAGGAATCTAATTCAGGCGAGGGGCAGAAGTATGGCTCTACATCTGGGCGTAGAGCACCTGTTCGACATAAATCCGGATCAGCGTCTGCCCCCAGAAGAGCGCGACTATTGCCGCCAGCGCGAGGAATGGTCCGAAGGGAATCAGCCGCGCTTTACTGCGGTCGGCCGCAGTGGCCATTTTGATAATAGCGAAAATCAGACCGAAGAACGCACCAAACAGAAAGACCAGCGCCAGACTCTGCCAACCCAGCCAGGCACCCAGCATCGCCGCCAACTTGATGTCGCCACCGCCCAGCGCCTCTTTCTTGAAGAGCAATTCACCCAGCCAGGCAAGCGCCAGCAGCACAATACCGCCACCCAGGAGACCGATCACCGCTTCCAGAGGCGTCACCGCCGGATTGTAGATCGAATAGAGCAAACCCAGCACCATACCGGGCAGCGTGATCTTGTCGGGGATCAGATAGTGGCGAAAATCGGTGACGATCACGACCAGCAGCAGAGAGAGGAAGATGTTGACTCCGAACATCTGCGGCGAGAGCCCATACTGTAAGTAGCTCCCCAAAAAGATCAATCCGGTTGTCAACTCCACCAGAGGATACTGTACCGAAATCGCCGCCGTGCAATTGCGACAGCGGCCGCGCAGAATGATGAAGCTCAGGAGCGGGAGATTGTCATACCAGTGGATCAGCGCCCTGCAGGCCGGACAATGGGAGCGTTTGAAGACGAAATCCTCACCGCGCGGCAGGCGATAGATCAGCACGTTGAGAAAGGAGCCGATAATCGCTCCGGCGCCGAACAGATATATGCTCAGTACTATTTCGTACATCTGTCTCTTAGTTATCGGCGGCTGGCGCGCTCAATCAAGCTGCGCCAACAGAGAAGAAATCATGACGATTGGCGCCAGCTCAGCCCGCAGCCGGCGTGGCCCGAGGCTGATCGGCAAGGCCCCCGCCTCGATCAGCGCCGCTTCCTCTCTGCCGGTGAATCCCTCCTCCGGCCCGCTCAGCATTAGAACACTCTTGGGAGATCCGCTCGCAGAAACCGATGACATCGGATTTCCAACCGGAGTCGCCAGCAGCACCAGATCATACTTCTTGAGCTGGTTGCGGTAGGTATCGAGAGTGACCGGCGCGCAGAGTTCCGGCAAGACGGTGCCGCAGGACTGCTTGAGCGCCGCTATTGCAACCCTCCGCCAGCGCTCAACCTTATTCTCACCGCGCCCCGCTTTCCAGGCGTGAGAAACCATCTTGCTCAGCAGGGGCTGGATGCAGGCGACACCAAGTTGAGTGCACTGATCGAT
>JBDRQZ010000265.1:0-2903 GCA_043826025.1 bacterium
CAGCACTCGTAGAGGACGGTATGCTTAGCCTCGGCCGTACAGACACCTGAGCGGCGCAGTCATCAGAGTGAATATCTGGAGATTCCCGATAGTTGACAAAAACGGTGATGAGCTGTATCTTATAAGCAGAGAGCACCGCCATTCAGATCATGGGAGGAGGGCTGTCGGGATGAAAAGTGGAAGAACTTCCGTAAATGTGCCTCTCTGTATCATCGCCATAGTCGCTATTCTTCTAGGGTTCGCGGCAGACGAAGCCGATGGCGCGAGGATTCTGGCTGAATGGATCTGGGGCGCTGCCTACGACGAGGCGACAGGCACGCCGTTAGCCGCCGGCACGCTCATTTGTTACCACGACAATGTGGTCTTTGGCTTCGATCGACCCGACAGCATCTGCTGTACGGAAGTGGACAGCACTCACTACTGTCATTTGGCGGATTACGATACGCTAGACGGAGCCTTCCCCGACATCTATCGCGAGATCGTTGCTGAAGGCTATTACCTTTACTTTGATACCCTTACCAACTACGTCATCACATATCCCATGCCTTGTGGAGACGATACTTGCTACACGATTCTCGCTCTTGTGCCGGAAAGTTTCTACCTGAAGCCTGTCGTTACAACCGCAGTCGGGGGGGGGGAGCTGCCGAGCAAGCTGTCGCTCTCTCTGGCCAACTATCCGAACCCATTCAATATTGAGACTACAGTCCTTTTCAGTTTGCCTCGAAGCAGTACCGTTAGGCTTGAGGTCTACGATCTGCTGGGCCGGCAGATAACCACGCTGCTCGAGCAGTACATCCCGGCAGGCACACATCGGCTATATTGGGATGGCCGCGATCGGCAGGGTCGCGAGGTCTGCTCAGGTGTCTACTATTGTGTGCTCAGGGCAGGGCAGTCAAGCGTGACTCGCAAGGTGCTCCTTCTGAAATAGTCCAGCCGGGCCTGCGGGTCAGACAGATGTCATTCTACTCGTCGAGCGCGTCGGCTTCAGCGAGCACTGCTTGTGCGCATTCAGCCGCATCCCAGGGGGCAATCAACAAGGCGATGATCAGTTGGTCCTTCTTGCCGAGTCCCTGAAATTCAAAACCGGCCTCTGACTCTTGCGAGCCCGGAACCGGTCGCGACCACTTGCACTCGAATTGGAATTTGATCTCGGTCCAGCCGAGTATCTCTTCAGGCAGTGCCAGGCGGCAATGATAGGTTTTCCCTTGCTCCATCGGGGCCGTGCACCGTAACATCACGCCATGCGTGGTCAGGTCTCTGATGCGACCGAGTGGCTGGTCGGCGCGTCGGTCAAAGACGATCAAATCACCTTCAGCCACTCGTCTTTCCGCTTTACGACGATCTTCCATTGCTTCTCCCAGAACAGTGGTGTGCGCTCCGCAAATTTCTATATCTTTATTATCGACCGAGAAAGGCAACAAATCCACTTTCTTTCGATATCCTAACTCCATGTGGTATAAGGCAGTAGTAGATGCACCGCAGAGCCACAGCGTCTCGCGATGCTCTTACGGGCGAATAGTCATATCATAGACCGCTTCAACTTCGTTGACAATGCTGGTCAGTCGGTTATTTTGATCAAAACAACATCTCTGTCGCTGGAGAGAGGGACAACTGATATGCTGGCGCAGCTGGCGGCGCTCACTGTCGCGATCACATTCACCGCAACCTGGTGGTCTCCTTCACCCGCTTTCGATTTTCTCAGCAAACCTGCCACCCCGCACGTAGTGGCACTGGGCGGCTGCGGTATTACTATGGTCGATGCCGAGTCGAGCCTCTACAATCCGGCTGCGCTAGGCATGCGGCACTTGGATAGGAAGTGCTCTGTTTCGTTCCCGTTTCACAACACGCCGATTTTGCCCAGGACAAATGAGGCCTATACCAGTACTCAGGAGGTCAGCGCCGGCCTGTCCTTACGGCAACTCGGGTTGGTATCGGAGAAGAGTCCGAATCTGAGCTTAGCGTTCGGCTACTCGCGGTACAAGACCGATTGGGGCAGGTTGACCGGCAGCAACATTGGCTTCGGGGGAGAGTTCGACGCGCTGAGCGTTGTTGAAACCGTAGATATTTACTCAGTCGCGGTGGCCATTGATTATAGGGTTCGCCTGGCGCTCGGTTATTCCGCCAAAAAAGCGTACTCTGATTTCGCGCGGATCATCGTCAACGATGGCGAGGCGAAACTGTACGACGTCGGGGTGATGGCCTCGTCGCGGTTGCGCACTTTGCTGAAGCGACCCGGTTCACCTTTTGCAGCCAGGAGTACTTACGTGAGTGTTGAGCCGACAATCGCATTTGTGCATCAGAATGGTGTGCGCAAGCTGCCGCCCGAGGATATCTTCTACCGCTACCCAGGACAGAGCCTCCTCAACGCGAGAAATGTCCTCGGCTTTTCGCTGCGGGGAGCGCTTGATCGTGAAGGCCGAGCAGAGTTGGTCTCCTTCTGCGCACTAGCCGAGTTTGCCTGGGAGACGCATAGCAGAGTCGAAATCGAATCCGCGGGAGCGGAACTGGGGCTTGGTGGGGTTCTCTTTCTCCGCACGGGAGACAGAACAGAATCAAACTTCGACCGGTATTCTGGCGGCGATATCCTGCCCGCAGAACTTCTTTTTCTTTACGATTCTCACAGCTTCAACTCCTGCGGTTTTGGGCTGGATCTGGACGGCGTTCTGGCTTGGCTCTGGGAATTGGGCTGGTTGAAACGGCCGCAGCCGCCACTCGCCGATCTTTTCGAGAGCCTGAATCTTTCCTTCGACTACGCCAGGATGAGCAGTGATCTCGTGGATGATCCCGATCAGGCACAGACCGCGATCAATCTGAGCTTCTCATTCTAGCGTCTGGCCGGCAAAGAGATTTATCTCAGAACTTCTCCACCCGGTATGATCGATACTCCCCGCCATCCTTGGGCA
>JBDRQZ010000266.1:0-4400 GCA_043826025.1 bacterium
TCGCCGCTCTTATGGGTTACCGAAGTGCGATTGGTGGCCGGAATTGTTTCGCTGCTATTGGTCTTGGCAGTGCTGCCCAACAGTCGTGCCGTTTTCCGGTCACTACACTCAGTCGGCAGTTGGCGCTATACCATCGCCGGATCATTCAGCGGTGTCTACCTGGCGATGGTGTTCTGGCTCGCGGGTATGAAATGGGCCAAGGCCTCGATTGCGGCTGCTTTGAATCAGACCTCGAACCTGTTCATCGTGATCTTCGCGGCGCTGATTCTCAAAGAGGCGATCACTTCACGCCGTGCAGTCGGGATTGCTCTGGGCGTCACCGGCGCGATTATGGTGTCGCTGGGTTAGGAAATGCTAAAATTCTATTGCGCCATCTCCGATTATTCCTATATTCGGAGACCGTTTCGGAGGGGTTCCCGAGTGGTCAAAGGGAACAGACTGTAAATCTGTCGGCGAAGCCTTCGGAGGTTCGAATCCTCCCCCCTCCAGAATTACCGAGCGGCCCCCGGTCGCTTCTTTTGTCTGCGCCATGAATCTCGAAATCATTCCTTACCGCGAGCTCGATGCCAAAGATGACATCTTTATTCTCTGGCTCAAGTCGTTCGGTTTCTACGGCACCCCCAATTGGCTGGAGCGTTTCGGCAAGCTGGAGCCGACATTAGGCGAAGGTCCGATCGGTGTCTGCGGCCTGCTCGATGGCAAGCTGGTTGGTTTTGTCGGCGTGATGCTGATTCCAACCCGTACCAAAACCGGTGAGCGGGAACTGGTCGGCGGCATCTATGGGATCGCGACTCGCCCCGCCTATGGTCGTCAGGGTATCGGCCGACAGCTCCTGGAGTATGCCGAAAACTGGCTGCGCGAGCAGGGGATGCGTGTGGTCTTTCTCACCACCTCGCGCGCGATTGTCGCCTATCGGTGGTATCGTGAGGTCGGCTACGAAAATGTCGCGGTCGTGGACAACTACAAGTACTACTACAAACTGCTCTCCGGCGCCGGGCGACGGCCCACGCGCGCGACTCCGAGCAAGTACCGTCTTGATGACGATGTCGTGCGCGATCTTTTCGAGTGGTACGCCCGCGACCGCTGCGGCTTCGTGCTACGGCCGCCGACCCATCTCAAGGCGCGCGAGTTCCACAAGATTTTCGACCGCAAACTTTCCCTCTCGCTACCGGATGGTTATGCGCTATTGACAGAAGGGCTGGCGGGACTGCGCTATTGTGAGCTTCTGGCAAAGACGAAGAAGACATATCGCGAGCTGATCCGTCTCGCCGAAGCCAGGACCAGCGAGGCCGCAGTTGCGATTCACCCTTTCGATCCCAAAGCGGAAGCGGTGCTGCTGGAGCGTGGCTACGCCTGCGATCCCGTGCAGTTCGAGCCCTTGATGGTGAAATCGCTCGACGGCACTCGTTTCGAGAACCTCTACGACGACAGCTTCATGATCGCCAAGATCGATTGGTTTTAGTCTATTGTAGGGACCCTGTGCGCGGCAGATGTCCACATCTGCCGCCCGGTTTTCCAGCACTTGGGGCACATCCCGCATCGCGTACGGGACAAGCGTGGAGGTGTGCTGCCCACCACTGCAGTCCGCAGAGTGAGTAGGGGCGCAGCGTGCTGCGCCCACAGACTAACGGGCGTAGCGCGCTACGCCCCTACCAATTCGACGACGCTGTCGGATCGACCAACCGCTGCTTGTGCGGATTCACCAACAAGGACAGCAGACAATCAGCCAGCACAATCACTGCACCGAGCATAAAGGTCGTCTTGTAGCCCAGCGTGTCCCACATGATCCCGCCGACAACCGGTATAATCACCGCGGTGATATGATTAGCAGTTTGCCCGAATGAGAGACAGGTGGT
Source organism: bacterium (assembly GCA_043826025.1). Classification (GTDB taxonomy): domain Bacteria; phylum Zixibacteria; class MSB-5A5; order CAIYYT01; family CAIYYT01; genus JBDRQZ01. The sequence continues at coordinate 1,857 of JBDRQZ010000266.1, forward strand.
CAAATCGGATGGCAGGGCGATCTTGCGGATGTATGACTGCAGCGCGACTGATGACCCGAACAGCACATGGTCGAGCACAAAGAGCCCGATCAAGAGCGGCATCATCGTGATGAAGGCGTAACCGCTGAAAATGAAGATCAGCAGAAATGATGAAGAAGCCAGCACAACTTTTTCGCCGATCTTCTCGGTCAGGTTGCCGAAAAGCCGACTGGTGTAGATCGTGATTGCCGAGGTCGCCAGCAGGAGCAGGGCGGTGTACTGAATCTCCAGACCATGATTAGCGACCATCAGGAAGATTGCAAAGGTCGTGAAGATATGTCGCCGGCAACCGCGCAGGAAGTGGATCGCATAGTAGAGCGAATAATGGCGCTTGAGCTTGAACGTGCGATTCTCCGCCACGCCCCGGTTGCTCTTGAACATGAAAGTGAAGACGACTCCTAGGATTACCAGAGCCGCGCCGGAACCGATGAAGATCGCTTTGTAGCCAAGCAACAACGTAGTAGCGAAGATGATCAAAGTCGCGCCCACTGCCGCCACCGCCTGCCAGCTATCCATCACGCCTTGCAGTCGGCCCGATTCGGGACCCTTGATGAAGTGCAAGAGCAGCGCGCCATTGGCGGTGAACATCTGATGGAACCCGAGTGACATCACCACCGTGCCAACCCCCAGCATGAACACCGAATCGGCGAATCCACACATGATCAACCCGACCCCGGTCAGCGCGATCGAGAGTGTCGCGATATGGACTTCGGCCAATGCCAGAGCCATGATCCCGACCGTGAATCCCAGCAGGCCGGGAATCTCGCGCACTGCCTGGATGATCCCGATCTCGGCGGCGGAGATATCGAAAACTTCTTTGGCGTAGTTGTTGAACAGCACGCGCCAGATGCTAAACCCGAAGGTCAGCACGACGGCGTTGCGGACGATTCCTTTGAAGTCGGGCGCGCGTGAGAAAAGCATGCGGCAATTAGTAGTGCGACTGTCCGGTTTGCAAATACTAAGTGCGCGGCAGATGCCGTCATCCCCGCGGAGGCGGGGATCCACTCTTCGTGCGCGGCCGCGACCGCTGGTCGCGCCTGGCGCTTGACCTACGGCCCTGTTGCGGCGGGTCCTGATCGAGCCCTGTGGGCGAGATTGTGACCTGCCGCTTGGTCTTTTAGTAGGGCAGGTCTCTCCGAGACCTGCCGGCAGGAGTCGGCGACTCCTGCCCTACGGCTACAGCGGTGTCAGGTGACACGACCGCTAATGCGCTCACAACACCTGACACAACTGGAATTCGAACTGCAGGAATTCGTGCCCGGCAGACGTCCTCGTCTGCCGTGGCTGGTGTACGCCCTCGTGCACCCGCTAGGTGATTTCCCGCTTGCCTCCACCTCAACATCTGCTATCTTGTCTTCATTAGATTGATCCAGATTCTGACAGGCGCAGAACGAATGACTTGGCAATGTGGTAGCGAGATCACTTTGGTCGAGCAGGAGCGCGGCAAGGAGTGGGAGTACCGTGTGATCGCGATCAATAAAGCCGGGAAAGCGAACCCAGCAAGACCGTCATGGGGGTGTTAAAAGGAATTGTGATTGCGTCAAGAACGAAAGGTGGGTAGCCTGCAGGAGAAGATGGGCTGCATGCTGTTCGCTTTGAGTCCGATGAAGAGATGATGAAAAAGTGACTCAGAAACCAGGGGCGAAGCCCCGGGCCACGCACCCGGCAGTAAGCTCTACTTTCTAACGCTCCACTGCAAGGGGAAGCTTACGTTTGGACTTGACACGAGGGAGGTGGCACGCTTTAATACATTAGTTACCATACTCTGAAGCAATATGGCAAGAAGCCGGAGAGGGATGCTTATGAAGCGGCAGTTACTGGCCATCGTAGTGATCCTCCACGCTGCGGGTGCCAGCCTCGCGGCGCAGGTACTCTCTGGTGATACAGTGTATCTCGATCCGATCAGCATCTACTATTCAGGGCAGCCTGACACCGGCGTGATGAAATGCGGATTGCATTGGATTAATCCACCCGATACTCACGATTATGGAATCAGATCCGTTCGACTGGAGTTGAATTGGACAGGTGCGGTTGTCTGCGATTCGTTTAAAAGCTCAATTACTATCGGTGATACATTGCTATTCTACCACAACATATATAACGACTCCTCGTGGTCAAATTTGGCTGCGGTCCTAAATTCATCTTTGTACGCTGTGCTCGACTTTGGTGGTGGCGATAGGCACCTCGGGGACTATTTCTTTAGTGTTCTCGATACCGGCTTGGTTGAGTTCACTTCATTACACTTAACACCAGTTCTTACGGGGCCTTTCTTTTACTGGTACGGCCGCTTCCTGGGATCAGCACATTACATCTCCATTCCCGGAGACTTCGACAACGATGGAGAGCCCAACACGATTGCCGACGTCATGTGGATGGTCGAGTATATCTTCGGTTCACAAGCCCCGAGCCCTGTACCATGTGCGGACGCAGACGGAGACTGCCTCGCCAACATATCCGATGTAGTTTACTTGGTGCACTATATCTTCTTCGCCGGACCTGATCCTT
>JBDRQZ010000267.1:0-3801 GCA_043826025.1 bacterium
GACCTGTTTGAGTAGTTCGAAGCCACCCAACCCCGGCATGTTGACATCGGAGATCACCATGTCAAAGTCACCGGCAGTCAGACGATCCAATGCCGCCTGACCATCTTCCTCCGTCTCAACCCGATACCCGGCTTTGTGCAAGATTCGTTGTACCAGGTCGCGCATTATCTTCTCGTCATCGACGACAAGAATCTTCGCTGCTGTACATGATTGATCCGACATAACTCCTCTTCGCGCTTTCTATATCTGAAACACTCTTAATACCTACCTCTTAGCGTGGTGGCGAGTTGCGAGTCTCCACTGACCGGGGTAGCAACTCAATCCGGCCACGCAGCAACGCGGTCATATCCGCCATCATCAACACGCGCGCCGAGCCGATCGCTTCACGCACTTTCTTGCCCATCGCCGCGACCACAGCCTCTGACTCATCGAGGACCAGCACCTCGGCGCGTGAGTCGTTCAGCGCCTGACAGACCTCAGGCAGTTCCTGGGGCTGCCCCTTGCCGGAGAGGAAGAGCACGACTAACTCCTCGTCGCAAATCTCCGCGAATTGCCTCACAATTTGTCCCAGACGACTTGCCTCACCGGGCTCTGTCTGGCGCACAATCAACGGGCCATCGCTGCCATCGACATCATATACTTCTTGTGGCCGGGCGAAGTAAACACAGCCCGGCAGCAGCGTGGTCTCCGCGGCCAGCGGCTCCACCTGAAGCTGGACGGTGCGCTGGAACACTGCGGTTGAGGCGTCGAAAATGCCAACATCAAAGGACTGCAGAACGACAATCGGCGCTCCGAAGTTCTCCGGCAGTTGGGAGAGCAACTCGTGCAGCAGGGGCGGCCCGCCGATGTCGGTAATAATCAGGACTGCTTTCATAGTTGTCTCAATGCCTCATGTCCTAAAGACGCTGATCGATACTGCGGCCCCGTTTGATCGCGGTTACCGTGACAATTATCTTTTCCGCCAGCTCCTTGATGCGATCCAGCGATTGTTCGAGTCCATCGCCAAGCTCAGAACCGTCCTGGGTCGCTTGAGTCGCGCCAGCCGCGCGGCGCTTGAGCTCTTCCGCCTTCTCTGAGGTGCGCGCGGCGGTGTCGAGCATCTCGCGCACCTGCGCATTCACTGCCTGGAAAGCTTCATCCGTTAATCGTAGCTTTGCGTGAGCGACCGTGAGATTCAGGCTCACCAACCTCAATTCATCCGCGAGAGTCGTGACTTCCTTCAGCGAACGCTGCATTTCCGCTTCTCTGGTGATCGTCAAAGCTCGAGCAACTCCCGTATTTTGGTTTTTAGCGGAGTCAAATCGGCGGACTTGACCAGATAGTCATCGGCCAGCCAGCTGTGAAAATCCTGTTTGTAAACCGGATAGGCGGTGTGCAGGATAACCGGCAAATCACGGTGCTGGCGTCGGATTTTCTCCAGCAGATTCAGACCATCCTCTTCGGCTAGCTTGATGTCGAGAATCACCAGATCGACCGGTTGCCGCTCCAGCGAGGAGAGCGCCGAACTGACATCTCGACAGGTATGAACCTCAAACCCGGAGTCAGAGAGTTCCCGCTCATAGAGAGTCAACAGGTTGACTTCATCATCAACGCACATGATTGCTTTCGGCATGCTTTCCCTCACTCAATGGCATCTCGATGTATAGGTATGTTTTGCCCGAACTCTCCGCCGCCAATTCAAGTACACAGTCATTGAGGCGTAGCGACTCGCGCGCCAGTGTCAGCGGCAGAGTCGCAGGGTCGCGCCCCGGCGCCGCGATACCGGCCACCAAGGCTCGCAACTCCCCTGGCTCGGCTGTCGACAGCGAAGGCATGACGTAAATCCGACCGTTCTCAGCTTCCTTGTCGATTTTCAGAACAAGTTCCATTTCCTGCTGACTGCACATCAGCAAGTGTCCCATGATTTCCGACAGCGCACCGGAGATCTGTTCCGGCGAGACTTCAGCATATAGCGGCTCTGCTCCCCGCCAGTCGCTGAACTGCACTTGCGCCCTCGGAAAACGACTCCGAAGAACCGCCACTGACTGCGCCGCCACTTCCGCGAGATTCTGCAGGCTCTTGTCCGCTCCCAGACTCTGTGAGAATCCCAGCACGGCGTCGATCGCTCGCTCCATCCGCGCGGACTCCTGCACGATGATCCTCGCGTACTCACCTTCTTTATCGGCAGGTTCCACCAGCCTGTTTAGCAGGGCCGCGAAACCGCCAATAATCGCGCAGGGATTACGCAGTTCATGCGCAATCAAATATGTCAATTCCGCTGCGCGCAGATTGCGTTGCTGCTCCAGATTGTCCGGCGGCCTGGCCAGCACTGATTCTGTCTGTTTTTGGAACCCCTGCATCTGAAGTCCTAGCGACTGAGCGACTCCACTGTCGCGGTTCCGACCAGAGTGCCGCTCTGGCCCGAGAGCTGTTGTATCTTCTCGAGCAATTGCCTGGTCCGACAAGCCTCGGCATGAATCGTCTCCAGACGCTGCTTCACCTTGGGGTCGGCGTTTCCCTGCTGGGTAAGGAGGTATTCAGCTGTATGCCTGATGGTTGTCAGCGGTGCAATCGTTCTGTCGATAAGTCCAATCGCATGCACCTGTTTGGCAAGTTCATGTTTGGTCGCCTCCAGTTCGGCAGCCATCGCCGCTAATCGCTCCTGCGCCCGATCCGCCCGCTCGGTCAGTTTGGCCAGACGTTCCTGAGCGAGACGTTGCTCAAGTCCGACGGCGACTTGCGCCCCAAGCGCCTCCACCGCCGCCAACTCCTCCTCGCTGAATGCATCACGCCGATTATCTGAGAGCGTCAGAACGCCAACTAACTGGTCGATTACCAAGAGCGGCGCCGCCATGAAAGCGGCCGAGGGCTCGGCGCGTCGATGTGATCGCCGCACCCGTACCGGTCGTTTCTCACGTCCCACCCAGGCCGACAGGCCGCTGCCCAGATCGAACGGGACGAAGTCGATTAAATCCGCCTTATCGCCGTGGCTGGCAACTTCACGCAACTGACCGTTCGGTTGATCGCACAGAAATAACGACTGTGAAGTTGAGGGAATGACCTCAGCGGCCAGTTGCAGTAGTTCCGGGTAGAGTTCTTGTGCCGTTGGGGTGCGGGACACGAGCTTAGCAACTCGCTCGCCAAAGTCGAGGTGTTCGTCATGTTGCTTACGGGGAGATCGCTTCATCGCTGTTGCGCCACCCTTTCCAGTTCGGCGAAGACCTCCTCCGCCGCTGAAGTCTCCAGGTCGTCAAACAGATTCTTCTGATCGAGGTAGGAGAAGTACAAGTCCGGATCGACATCGCTGTTGTTGAGAAACTGCATCGCTGAAGGGCCGTAGCACTTGCGTTCGACCTTTTCCGCCGAGAGCAGCCGCCCCCGGAAGCAATCTACCAGTCGGTACTCCAGTTCGAGACAAGCCGCCACGCGTTTCTGGTTGAGCACAAAAGGCAGGCTGAAACCCCGCTCCACCTTGAGCTCTTCCTTGACGATGTCACACCAGACGATGTAGCGGCAATCGGTATGCATCCCCCAATCGACAAGATATTCGCGGCTGAAGCGTCCCTCCAGTTTCTCCGAAAGTTCTCGCGCTTCCAGTGGCGAAACCAGCTCGAAGTTTGCCCGCCGGCCGATCAGGCGTTGCAGTTTCTCGGCAAACTGCGGCTCCGACCAGCCGAGTTCCGGACCATTCACCAGCACCATCGTAACCCGAGTAGTGGCGGGAGAGGTCTGGCCGGCGGTGCTGATCGCGATAGTCAGCGGAACCAGCAATACCAGGAGCGCCAGGGCTGCTCGCTTCATTGATCGTTCTCTCCTTTGTTC
>JBDRQZ010000268.1:0-2138 GCA_043826025.1 bacterium
TCGCAACGAGTGTACATCGAGAAGGCCTTGGCGACACCATAGCTGACCGCCAGATTGGGGCCGATTAGGACATCGGCATGACCGGCGACCTCACCAACCGCGCCTTTCTCCTTAGCGGCAGACTCAATCAGCGCGACATCCATCGAGAGTGGGCCATCGACCAGACAACCCTTGATCTGGCCACGATCCGACATCTTGGCAATAATCGCCTCAGCGGTGGTGACCGGCATCTGCGGGTAGATGACCTCGACGGCAGCCAGTAGTGCCACTTTGGGCAGTCCATAACCGAGGCAACGGGCGGCCGCGGCGGTGTTCTCAACGATTGAAATCAGGTTGGTCAGTTCTGGATGAGGATTGACTACCGGATCACCGATTAACAGCAAGCGATCAAGCTGCTCGACTTTGACCGCCATCACCCCGCTGACCAGATGCTTGCCGACCCGGAAACCAAGATTGCGCTCGAAGAGCAGCGAGAGGAAATCGCGCACGCCAAAGACCCCCTTGGCGAGACCATCGACTTTGTCATGCTTGACTAACTCCAGCGCGGTATAGACCGACTCATTTGGCGAGGCTGAGCGAACCAGTTCCCAACCGCGAATCTCGACACCAGCCTGTTTGGCAGCGTCATAGATTCGCTCCTCGACGCCGATCAGCACTGGTTTGACCAGCTTGTTTTCGACAGCTTTGCCGAGCGCCGCAAGCAGAGTTGGGTCATGCGGCTCGATACAGGCGATAAGCTGCGGATCGGTTGCTTTGGCGCGCGCCAACTCCTCGATTCGGGCAAATGAGCTGATCATTTGGCCCTCACTTTGTAGTGACGCGCAAGCAGGCAGGCAATCGAGATTGAGGCCAGCTTGTTGCGGGCACTGTCGGTGCGGGAGACGAGGCTGACCGGCACTTTGGCGCCGACAATTACGCCGGCGAAGGTCGCTGGCGAAAAAAGAATGAGCACCTTGGAGACGACATTGCATTCCTCGATTGAGTCGACGAGGAAGATGTCGGCATCCCCGGCGACATGATTCTTAATCCCCCGGCCCAGAGCGATCTCGCGGTTGGTGGCAGCCTCAAAGGTCACCGGTCCGAAGACTTCACAGCCGGTAATCAGGTTATCCTTGGCCATGCTCGATAGCTGGGAAGCCTCGATCGTGGCCGGGATTTTCGGATCGAGATAGTCAATCGGCGCTGAGACCGCGACTTTCGGTTTGTCATAACCGAGTGCGTGAAAGAGCTCCACGGCATTCTCGATCAGTTGGACTTTCTGCTCGAAATCAGGTTTCACCACCATACCGCCATCTGTAATTCCCAACAGCTTGTGATAGCCGGGTATGTCGAGCACGGCGACATGACTGAGGGTGTTTTTGCCGCGCAGGGAGAATTCATGCGAAAGCACGGTGCGGAGTAGAGCCGAGGTTGAAAGGAAACCTTTCATGATGACGTCGGCGTCACCGGCATCGGCAGCAGCGGCAGCTAGCTGGGCAGACTTCGTCGGATTGTCGGAATCACTGACCGAAAACAGCGAAAAATCGAGGCCATTGCTCTCGGTCAGCTCCCGTAGTTTGGCAGTCGAGCCATAGAGCGTAAACCTGGCAATTCCGATTTTGGTAGCCTCGGCAGCCGCAGCCAGCACCGCGGCATCCTCGGCGGCGGCTATTGCCACGCGAAATGGACCGTCTTCCTGCCCCAGCCGCTGCGCGGTTTCGATGATCTGATCCGAAGATGTAATCTGCGACTCGGTCATAGTTCGGCCAATTTAGGCGAAATCGCCTGTCCTGTCAACGATATTGCGGTAATGAAGGCCTTCGCTTGACAAGAGGCGACCGGCAACCTATTCTGAAAATCTTGGCTGGATCATAAACCTTCATTGGAGGCCATAGATGAAATTCGAAAAAATCGGTATTGTCGGCTTCGGGCAGATGGGCAGCGGGATTGCCCAGGTGACGGCGGCGGCCGGCTACCCGGTCATCGTCTCAGACGCGGACCAAAAATTCCTCGATGCCGGACTGGCGCGGATCGGCAAGTTACTCGACCGCGCGATCGAGAAGGGCAAAGCGACTGCAGAGGATAAAGAGCAATTGCTGGCTCGGATTACCACGACGACGAATGTCAAGGATTTCGCCGACTGCGACCTGGTGATCGAA
>JBDRQZ010000269.1:0-4874 GCA_043826025.1 bacterium
TTCTGCCCGGTCTGGTGTGGCTAGCGCTCCTGGCCACCACGTATCAAGTGTTCGATGCGACACAGGTATCCACGACCGTGAGTCCCTTGTCGGGATTCGGAATGCTGGTCAGAACGGCGATGCAATGGCAGTCTGTCACGCTCACACTGTTCGTTGCTGTCGCCATGTCTCTACTGATCGGTCATGCTCTGAACCCGATTGGGACTAGATTAACGTGGCCGTTGTGCAAACCACTTGTTAGCGTATTCCTGAAACCTTACCGCGGCCACAATTGGTGGAGACTCAAGTTTCCCTTCAACGAAGTGTATGGCAAGACACGAACATTCATCAAACTTGAAGAAGAATTGGGTAAGCTGACAGAAGTCCCACACGATGAGGATTTTCCTCATGCGCCTTTCAGCGCTAGCAAGAGGCTTCTTCGCATGATCGCTCCCAACGCATGGGAGGAATCGGAGCGTACAGAAGCTCAGGTCCGCATGTCGGCAGCTATGTTCCTGGGCGCGGTCTACAGCCAGATTCTATCGCTCATCCGACCCATAGGCGGTAGTCTGGGCTGTTGGGAAGAGGTGAGCCAGAGGGGAGCTGGCTGGTGGTTCTTTTGGTCTACTATCGCTGCCTTCACTTTCGCATACGGATTTCACAGGTTCCGGGATCGGGAGGTAAGGAGCGCGTACACGAATGCCCTGATAGCCATTGGGCTCCTAAAGCGCGACGGCGTCGTCACTGAATCCTAGTGGCTGAAGTCCCAGCGATCGCCGTCTTCGCAGGTTCGACTCCTGCCGGGGGTATGGTTAGTCTCTTGCGGGCCTGAGACAAAACACCAGTAGCGCCAGCGCTCCGGCCGCCAGGGATGCGCCAATCAAGAATGCGATCCTGGGACCGATTGTCGCCCACAGTACACCAAAAAGCAAACTGGCGGGCAACGCCGCCAGCCCGACCGCGCCATGGTAATAGCCGTACGCCTTGCCGCGTCGCTCGGCAGTCACGAAGTCGGCGACCAGCGCGCGCTCCGCACCTTCGGTCATCCCGTAGTAGGCGCCGTAGACAATTAGCAGGGCAGTGGTCATCCATAGTTCGGTGCCATAAGGCATCGCCAGATAGACTCCCACATAGATGATCCAGCCGATCATGATCGCGGTTTTGCGACTGACACGGTCAGACAACGAGCCACCCGGCAAGCTGAAGACGATTTTGGAGAGATGCAGAATAACCCAAAGCAGAATCACCCAGCCGAGGCCCAGTTCGAAGCGGGTCAGCGCATAAAAGATTAGAAAGAGATCGGAGCTGTTCCCCAACGTGAACAGCGTGACTGCGGCGAGAAAATGATAGAAACGGCGCGGCAGCTTGAGCGATTCCCGGTCGGCGACAGCAGGGCGCTTGTCATCCTCGCTCGCGCGTGTCGGGGTGTCTTTGACATATCGCCAGAGCACGAAAGTGGCGGCGATCCCGGGCAGCAGGGCGGCGGCGAATAGCCAACGCAGGGCACTCATCTCCTCCGGACCGGCGCTGCTGTTGCCCTGCTGCCAGATCAGGCTCTTCCCCAAGGCGGCGTAAAGTACGACCATCGCGACCAGCGGCCCGCAAATCGCCCCGGCATGATCCATCAGCCGGTGAAAACTGAAGGCAAGCCCGCGAACCTCGGGCGGCACCGACTCACTGAGCAGTGCATCACGCGGTGAGGTGCGGACACCTTTGCCGACCCGATCAAGAAAACGCAAGCCAATCACCTGCCAGCCGACCGCCGCCAGCGCCATCAGCGGCCGCGCGATACCGGACAGCGCATAGCCCGCCAGCGCGAGCGGTTTGCGGGTGCCCAGTTTGTCGCTTAAGCGCCCGGCATAGATTTTCAGCAGACTGGAGGTGCTCTCCGCGATACCATCCATCAAGCCGATATAGACGGCCGCCGCTGCGGGCGAGACCAGCCCGGTGAAGAAGACCGGCAGCAGCGGGTAGATCATCTCACTCGACAGATCGGTCAGGAAACTGACGACGCCGAGCATGACCACATTCCTCTGGAATGCTCCCCGCCAGGACTGTTTTGCAGCGTCAGGTGCAGTCATGGCGTCGCTGTCGGCTTCACGGGTCAGTGCGGATCATTGGTCACCGCCCGTAACCGGAGAGGTGCGCGGATAGTCGCGCTACTCCTTCACCAGGAGTACATTGATCGCCTTGACCACGACCTTGACCTTGTCGCCGACCTTGAGATCAAGCTCATCGATCGATTCGACAGTCATCACTGAGGCCATGTTTGAGGCCGCCGGAATCTCCAGTTTGACCTTGCCCATGATCCCGCCCTTGTCGATCTGAGTCACTTTACCGATCAACTGATTTCTTGCGCCATACTTCATTCTGGATGCTCCTTTGTCTGTAAAGCGAATCTGTCAGCTACGTAACTTCACTCACCATAGTCGGCGACACAATCGAAGCCGCAAGAGGGAACTTGGTCTCCGACTTCGGCGGATTTCGAGGGGCATTTCCCATAGTCTCAGGTCTCGTCCCAATAAGCCTGCTCAAGTCCTGATTGCCCGGCGTCCTTCTCCCCGGCAGCCTGTCCTTTAAGCTCAACTCGGCGAGCCGATTATCGATTTGCGCGCGAACTGTTCAAACTGGAACGACTTTTGCCATGTTGTTGAGCACCTATCAGGAAGCTCACTGGAGACGGAGGAGGGAGAGAGACAATGCAGAAGAGCAGAATCAACCCACAGAGGCTCATCGGCGTGATACTGATAGTTGCGGCAGTTGCTCTCTGGGGCTGCTCCGATAACCTGATCGAGCCGGTGCCTGGTTCAACTCCAAGCCTCGACGATCATCCGCCGGGTGACGGCCCCGCAGGCCCGCCCGTAGTCGACAACGGCACCCGTATCGATGCCGGTACCGGCGGAATCGTGGAGATTGGAAATAGTCTCGACGATGTTACCTGTCGGCTCGTGGTGACGGCGCAATCGCTCACCGAAGACACTATCATCACGATTGAGCTGGCGGAGATTCACGATGCTGACAGCAATTATCTCGACTTCGTCTTCGAACCAGCCGGGTTGAGTTTCAACGCCCCGGCCTGGCTCGAAGTAGACGTTGCTCTCTTCAACGATCCCGAATTGACGCATGTCGACTGGTTCTATTTCCAGCCGAGTGCTCAGAGGTGGGTGCTGCAAGGCAAGTATCCGCCGAAGAATGGGATCGTCAAGATTCCACTGCGTCACTTCTCCACCTATCGAGGACTTTCGCAAGGAGGTCAGATTGGCGACCCGCAGGCGAAGTAGGGAATCCTCTGCGGTGTCAGGTTAGCGCACTTTTGTAGAAGGTCACAGGTCAGAACCAAATCGCTACGGGTTGTGATGGGCGCCTCACGGCTTGATGGATGACGGAAGTTGTCTAGGGCGGTGGAGGCAGCCCACCGCAACCCGTCTTCATTTTCTTCGTTGCAGAATGCACAGGTCTCGGTTATCTTTCGTCTAGAGATTACTGATACTGACTCACGCAGCGGGCGGTGACAACTGGTTGAGCAATGAGTCAGCATGACTCTCTCAAACTGGAGGGGTAGTATGTCGCGCAGTCTGATCTACGCCACGCTCTGTGCACTAATCCTCTGCATCGGAGCTTGTTCCGACTCATCTGACTCTGGGGCCGGGATTCCTCCCGGCGAGGAGCCTTACGTCCCCGGTGTCACGCAAGCCGAGCTTGCCGCCGCCGAATCTACCCTCACCGATGCTACTTTGGATTTCGGTCTGGAGCTTTTCCGCCACTGCGTCGACAACGCGGAACCGACGGAGAACGTGTTCATCTCCCCACTTTCGGTAATCTATGCTCTCATCCTCGCCGGCAATGGAGCAGCAGGCGACACCAAAGATGCATTCCAGACAACATTGGGACTCATCGGGCACTCCGACGAGGCGATCAATCTCAAGATTTCCGAATTGACGAGAATACTTGCGGCCGCCGATCCTGACGTCCAGTTCCGGGCGGCCAACTCGATCTGGAGCCGTGCCGGCAAGGCGCTGGTTCCCGAGTATGTTGAGTTGTGCCGCAACTATCTGGAGGCGAGAGTGTCGGAGATGGATTTTCATGATCCGGCGGTTGCCGACACAATCAACAACTGGGTGGCGAAGAACACCAACGACAAGATCAAGGAAATTGTCAATGCTGGCGAACTGGCGGATATGGCTTGTCTGCTGCTCAATGCAATCTATTTCAAAGCCAACTGGACCTATCCATTCGATACTTCTCTGGTGAGGACCGCGCCTTTTTATTTGGCCGACGGCAGTGTCAAAGACTGTGAATTAATGGCTCGACACATTGAGGAAGATGAAGAGTTCTTTGAGGATTTTTCGGAACGGCCGATTGCCTACTTCGCAAATGATGTCGTGAAGGGGGTAGAGTTGCCATATGGGTGCGAGGGTTTCTATTTGACCGTACTGATGCCGTCGCATTCCGACGACCTCCATGATCTGAACGAGGCGTTGACTCCTGAAAACTGGGGAGCTTGGCTGACTCTTGGTCGCGGCACCTGGTTCTATTTCGCGATGCCAAAGTTCACCTTTGAATTCGATATCGATCTGTCCGATATCCTGCGGTCGATGGGTCTCGATATCGTCTTCAGTCCCACGCGGGCGGACTTCTCCGGCATGTTCGTCGATGGCGTTGGCTGGATAGACCTTGTGAAGCACAAAACCTTTGTTAAGGTGGATGAGTTCGGCACCGAAGCGGCAGCGGTTACTTCAATCGCGATATTCGACGCGGAACCGCCTTCACTGATTGCCAACCGACCTTTCATCGTAGTGATTCACGAGAAGAGCACCGGCGCGATTCTCTTCATCGGCAGGATCTCAGATCCTGTCTGGGAGGAGTAGGGCGGTGGAGGCAGCCCACCGCAACCC
>JBDRQZ010000270.1:0-10939 GCA_043826025.1 bacterium
CCGCATCCGCACGGCGAATGCTCCGGAACCCGACCTACGAAAGACCTTGAAGTCAAGGGAAGTGGTGGAAGAAGAATTGTCGGGTTTCTCCGCATCCGCACGGCGAATGCTCCGGAACCCGACCTACGAAGAAAGAAGCGGAATAGAAGTAAATGGCAATAGGCAGAGACAATTTGTTATCGGTCGAGCTCTCGGAGGAGATGCGCTCCTCTTATCTCGACTATGCGATGTCGGTAATCACGGCGCGGGCGCTGCCTGATGTGCGCGATGGACTGAAGCCCTCCAATCGGCGCATCCTGATTGCGATGAACGATTTGAATCTCGCACCCAATCGCGCCCACCGCAAATGCGCCAAGATCTGCGGTGACACTTCGGGCAACTATCATCCGCATGGCGAGCAGGTGGTCTATCCGACTTTGGTGCGCATGGCGCAGAATTTTGCGATGCGTTACCCACTGGTGGATGGTCAGGGCAACTTTGGTTCAATCGATGGCGATGCCGCCGCGGCGATGCGTTACACGGAGGCGCGACTGGCGAATCCGGCGATGGAGCTGTTGGCCGATCTCGACCGCGACACGGTCGACTTCATACCCAACTATGACGAGACCCGTCAGGAGCCGATTGTGCTGCCGGCGAAATTCCCCAACCTGCTGGTCAATGGTTCATCGGGTATTGCGGTCGGCATGGCAACCAACATTCCGCCGCATAATCTCAATGAAGTAATCGACTGTCTGAACCTCTTGATCGCCGATCCGGAGATCGACACCGAGGAGTTGCTCGCGGCGATTCAGGGGCCCGATTTCCCGACCGGCGGCATTATCTATGGTCGGCGCGGGATCGCTGACGCTTTCCGTACCGGTCGGGGCAAGCTGCTTTTGCGCGCCAAGGTCAGTGTCGAAAAACTCAAAAACGGCAAAGAAAATATCATTGTCTCTGAGATACCATTCCAGGTCGACAAGTCGAAGTTGCTGACCAGCATCGCCGACCTGGTGCGCGGCAAACAGATCGAAGATATTTCCGACCTGCGCGATGAATCCGACCGTGATGGGATGCGGATTGTCATCGAGCTACGTCGCGATGCTCAGGCTCAGGTGGTGCTCAATCAGCTATTCAAGCACACACAGATGCAGGTGACTTTTGGAGTAATTCTGTTGGCGCTGGTCGGTGGCATTCCCAAGGTGCTGACTTTCCGGCAGATGCTCGAGGAGTTTATCAAGCACCGCCATGAGATTGTCGTCCGGCGCACCAAGTTCGACCTGGCCAAGGCGGAAGCGCGCGCGCATATCCTCGAAGGTTTGCGAATCGCACTCGACCATATCGATGCGATCATCAAGTTAATCCGTGGTTCCAAAACGGTGCCGGAGGCGAAAGAGGGTCTGATGACCCGCTTCAAGCTTTCCGAGTTGCAGGCGCAGGCGATTCTCGAAATGCGGCTGCAGAAGTTGACCGGGCTGGAGCGGCAGAAGATTGAGGATGAGTATCTCGAACTAATCAAGAAGATCGAATACCTGAACTCGGTGCTGGAGAGCCGCGACATGCGGATGGCGATCATCAAGGAAGAGCTGACCGAGCTGAAAGAAAAATATGGCGACGAACGCCGCACGATGATTGTCGATGAAGAAGAGGAGTTCTCGCTGGAGGATCTGATCGCCGAAGAGGATATGGTGATTACGATCAGCCATCAAGGCTATATCAAGCGACTCTCGACCTCGGCTTACCGCCGTCAGCTGCGTGGTGGCAAAGGCGTGATCGGGGTGCAGATGAAAGAGGAAGACTTTGTCGAACACCTCTTTGTCGCCTCAACTCACGACTACATTCTGCTCTTCACCACGCTGGGCAAATTGTTCTGGATCAAAGTCCATGAGGTGCCGGTCGGCGGGCGAATGGCCAAAGGCAAGCCGATTGTCAATATGGTAAGTCTTGCTGAGGGCGAACGGGTTTGTGCCTTCGTGCCGATCCGCAGTTTCGATGAAGGTTGGTTCCTGGTGATGGCGACCCGCAACGGCGTGCTCAAGAAGACCGAGTTGCCCCATTTTGGCAACCCGCGCCGGGATGGCATCCGCGCAATCAATCTACCTGATGATGATATCCTGATTGAGGCCGATATCACCGACGGCACCAATGATATTATTCTCGCCACGCGCAAGGGGCAGGCGATTCGCTTTGCCGAGGATCGGGTGCGGGCGATGGGCCGGACGGCTTATGGTGTCAAAGGCATCAACCTTGCTAGAGATGACTATGTGATCGGCATGGTGGTGGCCAAACGGCCGACCTCGCTGTTAAGCGTTACCGAGCATGGCTATGGTAAACGTTCGCTGATCAGCGACTACCGGCTGACCAATCGCGGCGGCAAGGGCGTGATCAATATCAAGACCACGGAGCGCAATGGCGAGGTGGTGGCAGTCAAGGAGGTTGTCGAGCAGGATGGTTTGATGTTGATTACGCATCAGGGGATGGTGATCCGCTCCGACGTGAAAGATGTCAAGGTGATCGGGCGCGCCACTCAGGGTGTCAGGTTGATCAACCTCAATGAAGATGATGTGGTGACCGATGTCGCGCGCATTGTCAACGAAGAGGATAGTAACGGGAACGGGAACGGACAGGAAGCACAGTCCGAAGAATGAATCTAGCGGGCAGTAAAGCCTTAGTTACCGGCGCTGCGGGATTTATCGGCAGCCATCTGGTGGAACGCCTGGTCGCCGACGGCTGCCGAGTGCGCTGCTTTGTGCGCTACACCTCGCGCTCCGACCGCGGCTGGCTGGCCGAATTGCCGCCGGAAACGCAGAAATCGATCAAGATTGTCGCCGGCGACCTGAAAGACTCCGATGCGGTGCGCGGCGCCGTGCGTGGCTGCGAGGTGGTGTTCCATCTCGGGGCCTTGATCGGGATCCCTTACTCCTATATTCACCCGCGTAACTACGTCGACACCAACATTGTCGGCAGCACCAATGTGCTTTGCGCCTGTCGCGATTTCGATGTCGAACGGCTGGTGCATGTTTCGACTTCGGAAGTCTATGGCAGTGCGCAGTATGTGCCGATTGATGAGAAACACCCCAAGGTCGGGCAGTCGCCCTACAGCGCCAGCAAGATCGCCGCAGATATGCTGGCGGAGTCTTTCCATCGCAGTTTCGAGCTGCCGGTCACGATTATTCGGCCATTCAATACTTTCGGCCCGCGTCAGTCGCTGCGGGCGGTGATCCCGACAATTGTCACCCAACTGCTCAAGGATGGCAAAGTCAAGCTGGGGGCGACCTCGCCTACCCGCGATTTGACCTATGTCGAAGACACGGTGGCCGGGCTGATCCGTGGCGCGGAGGTCGATGGGGCAGTCGGGCGGGCAATCAATCTGGGCAGCGGTCAGGAGATCGCAATCGGCGAACTGGCGGCCAAGCTGGCCGAGTTTGTCGGGGTCGAACTGGAGCTGGAGCAGGACCGGCAACGTTTGCGGCCGGCAGAAAGTGAAGTCACGCGGCTACTGGCAGACAACAGCAGAGCCAGAGAGATCCTTGGTTGGCAGCCCAAAAAGACGCTGGAAGCCGGTCTGGCGGAGACAGTCGCCTGGTACAGAAAGCGGCTAACGGAATACCCAGCCGACGAGTATGTAACCTGATGAGTTACTCTCAAGCGACGGGGGCAAGCTGTCGATACCTCAATGAGGATATTTACAAAGGATAATCTGTTATGAGATATTTGGTTACAGGCGGCGGCGGGTTTATCGGCAGCAATTTTGTCGGCGAATTACTGGAGCGGGGCGAAAAGGTTCGGGTGGTGGACAATTTCAGCACCGGACGGCGCGAGAATCTGAAGGAGTTTGCCGGTAATTTCGAGCTGGTCGAAGGCGATATCCGCAGTTTCTGGACGATGTTCGATGCCTGTAAGGGGGTCGACTATGTGATTCACCTGGCGGCGTTGCCCTCGGTGTTTCGCTCGGTCGAGGACCCGCTAACCTCGATAGACATCAATATCAACGGTACCGCGACGGTGCTGGAAGCTGCCCGGCGGCAGGGGGTCAAGAAGGTTATGGCTGCCTCCTCGTCATCGGTCTATGGCGACACCCCGACTCTGCCCAAACATGAGGGTATGTCCCTCTCGCCCTTGTCGCCCTATGCGGTGAGCAAATTGACCGGCGAGCACTTCTGTCGGATCTATCACGACCTCTATGGTATGACCGCGATCTCTTTCCGGTTTTTCAATGTGTTCGGTCCGAAGCAGAACCCTGACAGCGAGTATGCTGCGGTGGTGCCGAAGTTCATCACTTCGCTCCTGGCGGGCAAGCAGCCGAAGATCTATGGCGATGGCGAGCAGAGCCGGGATTTTACCTACATCGACAACGTTATCGAGGCGGTGCTGGGCGCCTGCGCGCAGGATAAGATCAAGAGTGGCGCTTACAATCTCGCCTGTGGTTCGCAGTTGACAGTCAATGAACTGCTCCGGCAGCTTCGCGAGATTCTGGGCAAGCAGGGCGAAGCGATCTATGTCGATGCGCGGCCGGGCGATGTCAAGCATTCCTTTGCCGATATCAGCAGATTGGCAGCGGATTTCGGTTTCAAACCCTCGATCGGTTTCGAAGAGGGGTTGCAGAAAACAGTCGCTTATTTCGAACGTGAAAATCGTCTGACCGATCGTGTCACCCGCTAAATCCACAACAACCAGTCTCGCGCCCGACCCGGCCGCCGGCCTGCAGGTGCCCTGGTGGCATATCGTGCTGCTGTTGGCGCTGTTTGCGGTGATCTATGGCCCGGTGCTGTTCGGGCTGATCGATGACTGGAACCATGACGACAACTACTCGCATGGTTTTCTGGTTATCCCGATTTCAGTCTTCTTGATCTGGCAAAAACGCAAGGTTCTGCGCGAGATTACCCTGGATACCTGTAACTGGGGGTTGCTCCTGTTGGCGGGTTCCCTGGTGTTGCTCCTGGTTGGGGTGGCGGGAGCGGAATTCTATTCTACCAGAGTTTCGATGGTCGGCGTCCTGGCCGGAGTGGTTCTCTATCTGACCGGCTGGCGGTTCACGCGCGAGATCTGGTTCCCGATTGCCTTTCTGCTGTTCATGATTCCGGTACCCTATATTCTCTACTACAGCGCCACTTTCCCACTACAGTTGTTTGGCTCCAAGGTGGCGGCGTTTGTGATCGGGCTGTTGGGAATTCCCCACCTGCGACAGGGCAATATCATTCACCTGCCCGACAACTACTCATTGGAGGTCGCCGAGGCCTGCAGTGGCTTGCGTTCGCTGGTGACTTTGCTGGCGCTGGCGGCGATCCTGGCCTACTGGACTCAGAAGGGCAAGATCAAGTCGATCGTTCTGTTTCTCTCAGCGATACCGATTGCGATTGGCGCTAATGTTTTCCGGATTACGGTGACTGCGGTCGGGGCTTATGGGATTTCGCGTAAGATCGCAGAAGACTTCCTCCATGAGCTTTCAGGCACGATTGTCTTTCTCTTTAGTCTGGTTTGCCTGCTGATTTTGAGCTCTATCCTGCGAGCGGCGCGATGGAAATGAAGCGACTGCTGATTCTATTGGCGCTGATTATCCCGCTCGGCGGGATGGCGGTCCTGTTACGGACGATGGTCGTGGAACCGGATCGGGAGGCGCAACTGGAGATGATTCCGATGCAGGTCGGGGTCTGGCGCGGCGAAGATCTGGGGATCAGCGAATCGACCGCTGCCTCTCTGCAGGCGACCCATGCGCTGCTGCGAGCCTATCAGAACCCGGACGGCACTTATCTGACATTGTTTATCGCCTACTTTCAAGATCAAAAATATGGTTCGCAGATTCATTCGCCGCGTCACTGTCTGCCCGGCGGCGGCTGGGTGGTAGCGGACCTGCATCGCATCCCGCTGGCATTTGGCGACCGGGAGGTGCTCGCGAACAGCATGACGATCACCAAACGGCAATATGTCGATCAGATGTTTTATTGGTTTCAGACCAGATCAGGCGAGCTGGCGAGTGAGTACTCGCTCAAATTCGACCTGGTGCGCAACTCTCTCTTGCTTAGACCGACCGATGCCGCTATGATTCGCCTGACAGTCAACCGGGGCAACCGCTCGGTCGAGGAGTGCAAGCGGCTGGTCGAGGAGTTTGTCGGCCAGATTGCCCGGGAGATCGAGATCGCGTTGCCTTTCGAGAGTATTACGAATGGGAATCAAGCCGATCATCACCCTGCTGCGACCGATCCAGTGGGTTAAAAACACCGTCATCTTTGGCGCGCTGGTTTTCTCGCGCGAATTCACCAATATTGACCATGTGCTAACCACGCTGCTGGCGTTTTGCAGTTTCTGCCTGCTTTCCTCTGCAATCTATGTAGTCAACGACATCGCCGACCGGGAGAATGACCGTCTCCACCCGCTTAAGAAACTGCGGCCGCTGGCCGCCGGGCAGATCTCGGTATCGACGGCGATTGCGCTGGCGGTGCTGCTGGCGGTAATCGGCGCGGGAGTCTCGCTGTTTTTGCCGCTCAATTTCCTGTTTTTCGTCGTGGCTTTTCTGGTACTCAATCTGGCCTACTCCTGGGCGCTGAAACGAATTGTGATTATCGATGTCATGGCGATTGCGGCTTCCTTCGTGATCCGTGCCGCCGCCGGTGCCGCGGCGATCGCGGTGCCTTATTCCTCTTGGCTGATTGCCTGCACCTTTCTGCTGGCACTCTTCATTGGCTTTGGCAAACGCCGGCATGAACTGGTGACCCTGAAAGGCGATGCTGTCGGACATCGCAGTACGCTGAGTCAGTACAGCCCCTATTTCCTCGATCAGTTGATCGGCGTAGTGACGGCCTCGACGGTTGTCGCTTACACCTTCTACACCCTCTCGCCCGATGTCAAAACCAAGCTGGGGGTCGAGCGGCTGGAGCTGACCATACCTTTCGTGCTTTATGGCATTTTCCGCTATCTCTATCTGATCCATCAGGAGGAACGGGGCGGCTCCCCGACGCAGCTTCTGGTTTCCGATGTCCCGCTACTACTCAATATCGCCTTGTGGTTTCTCGCGGTGCTGGCTATATTTCTATTCTACAGCAATTGACAGTGTGCCCTCTGATCGGGGCTGGGATACTATAGCGATAAGTGAGATCGGAATGAGAATTAAGCATCCAAAAGTCAGCGCCTTCGAATATGGGCTAAGTCTGCTTGCGCTGCTGGCGCTCTTGGCAATCGGCCCGGCCTGCTCCGGCGGCGATACCGAAAACACCCGCGATTTGGACTCCATTCTCCCGCGGAGCAGCCTGCCGGAAGGCTTTGAACAGGAAGTCTCCCGCACCCAGTACAACCGCGCCAAGATCTGGGACTATATCGGCCCCAACGCCGATGTCTATCTTTACAACGGCTTTCAGAATCTCCTGGTCGCGCGCTACCTCAATGATGGCGGCGACACGCTGACCTGCGAGATCTTTGAATTCTCCTCACCGCTGGAGTCGTTCGGGCTCTACTCAAACCTGCATGAGTTCTGGTATCCGGCGGTGGAGCTCCCCGGCGAAGGCTATTTGCGCGGCGATACGCTGACCTTCCTGAAAGGCAATATTCTGGGGCGACTGCATAGCCGGACGGTCGCGGCGACGGAACTGATCCCGGCAGCGCAGGAGATGTGCGAGGAAATCGGTTCTGATATCGAAAAACCGAAAGAGTTCGCTTATTTTCCCGATGGCTACGAACAGCACTCGGAGAGAGTTACCCTCGACGATTTTCTGGGCCAGACCGAGTTGGATGGTTTTCGCAGTATGTCCTACGTATTGGGCGACGATACGCTCAGGCTCTACATGCATTTGAATGCGGGACACCTGCTCGCGGAAGTCGTTCGGGCTTACATGGGTGGCACCGGCGTCGTCAAGGAGATGGTCTTTGACGGTTTCACGCAGGGTTTTGTCGCTGAGAATGAGGAATTGGGCTCGCTCTACTGCACAATCCGGGGGCCGGTACTGGTGATGTTGATCGGAGATGGCGATCGGACGGCAATCGACAGCCTGACGAAAGCGGCTTTTGCGAAGGTGGACAAACTCGGCTTACCAGACAGCACCGCCACGCAGAAATAGTCTCTCGAACGCGACTTGGCTGCCATCTCTGCTTGACAGCGACCTGGCAATTGCTATATTTTGAATCACACTACTGGCCGGTAGTTACTTGGTTATTTGTTGTGCTGACGTGAGTGCAATCGGTGGTAGTGGTTTTTTCTGTCCGCCTTGATGATACTGGTTCTTACCCGGCTTCTGCTTTCCACCGCCAACGTCAGCCATACAGAAAGGCAAAAAGCATGCACAGGCACCTCCTGTTTCTTGTCGCGATCACTTGCTGCCTGACTCTGAAAGCCGGCGCAACCATCATCAATGTGCCCGGGGGAGTTGGCACCATTCAGGGCGCGATCAATGTCGCTGCCAGCGGTGACACCGTGCTGATCGCGCCGGGTACTTATTTCGAAAACATCTCTTTCCGTGGCAAGTCGATCACAGTGGCTTCCCGCTACCTCACTACCGCCAATGCCGAGTTCATTCGGACGACAGTGATTGATGGCAGTCTGCCAAACCATCCTGACAGCGGCTCGGTGGTGGTGTTTTCCGGCGGCGAACAGGCCGGCGCGATTCTCTATGGACTGACCCTGACTAATGGACTGGGCACGGTGGTGCCGGGCTCTTACGCCGGCGGCGGCATTCTAATCAGTCAGAACAGCAAGCCGACTGTCATGTACAACATGTTGATCGGCAACAGTGCGATTCGCGGTGGCGGGATTGCGGTGCGCAACAGCAACCCTTCAATCAGCCGCAATGTTTTCGATGACAACTCGGCCCAAAATGGCGGCGGCTTGGCGTGTGAGAATGTCAACCTGCTCTGTGCCCACAATGTCTTTTATGACAATGCTGCGACGGCAAATGGCGGTGCGCTTTATGCCAGCGGCAGCACCATCCAGTTTGAAGAGAATGTAATTTGCGGCAACCATGCGGCGCAGGGTGGCGGCATCTACTGCACGACCAGCACCTGTCTGCCTCAATACTGCGATTTCAACAGCAACACTAACCTCAACCTCACCGGTTTCGCAGCGGCCGGTTTCGGCGACACGACCTGGGGGGTGAATTTCAACAAGCATCGGGTCGACCAGTATGGCAATCTCTTTCGGGCGCCAGACTTTGCCGATGCCGCCGGACTCAATTTTGCACCCGGCTGTGCTTCGCCTTTGATCGATGCCGGCGCGGAACTGCCGGCGAAATTCCCGATCGGGGGCAAACGCACCGATCTGGGGGCGTTCGAGATCCTCTACTTCCCGGGTGACTTAAACGGCGACAGGAAGATCGGGCTCACCGACATTACCATGCTGGTCAACGTGATCTTCGTGGTGACTCCACTGCCTTGTCCCTACTATGTCGGCGATCTGGACTGCAGTCGCCGGATCAATATGTCCGATCTGATCACGATGATCGCTTATTGGAACGGGTTGATCGGCCCACCCTGCTCACTGCGAGCGAACTAGCAACTGCGCGAAAAAACGAATCGGGAAAAAAGCAGCGCCGTCAACCTGGATGAAGTCGACGGCGCCCGATAGGTGACTCTCTCGAGGACTACCTAACACTAATCCAGCTTGTCTTCCAGTCGTTCCAGCTTGCGCTCCAGTTGGCGCAATTGATCATCGAGAATCTCCAGGTGGCTTTCCAGATCCTCGGTTCTCGGGCCGCGTTGCTCACCGCTCCACCACTGAAAATTGGGCATCTGGAAATTGGGCACATTGTGGTAGCGGTCGAGTTTGCGCAACTGCGGTAGTTTGGAGAAGTCGAGACTGCCCAGGCCATAGATGCCAAGATCCTCGACTTCGACGGCGAAGGTCTGTTCCTGGCGCTCCCGCACCACAGTCAGTTCAGCCTGTTCGCCTTCCTCATGCTCGGCGAGCAACTCGCGCACATCGGAGGGTGTCTCCACTTTGTGGCCGTCGACCGCGACAATCACATCACCGGCTTTCAGACCCGCTTTCGCGGCAGGGGTGTCTTCATGCACCTCGGTGATCAGCGCCCCGGCGCCATCGGCAACACCGAAATATTCACCCAGATCGCCGGTCAGCGCCTGAATCGAAACGCCGATACCGCCGTTGAAAGCACCATCGAAAGCGGTCAGGAATTTGTCTGAATTGTTGATCGTGTAGTGGGGCCACTGCTGCTCGGCGATCTCGACCGCAATGTCTTTCTCTTTGCCATCGCGCAGTACGAGGAGATCGACTTTGTCGCCGACCTTGCTGTCGGCAACCAAATCGGAGAGCCGGTCGGTGTCGCGGATTTTTTGATCGCCCCAGGCGAGAATGACATCGCCGCGCTCGATCCCGGCTTTCTGCGCCGGTGAACCGTAGACGACATTGTTGATCAGCACACCGTTGGTCACGGACAGATCGAAAGCCTCAGCCAACTCATCCGTGATATTCTGCATGTAGATCCCCAGCCAGGGGGTTTCGGCCTGGGCTACGCCGAAAGCCGCCAGCACCAACGAGAGTGTCAGCGCCAGCAAGGGGAATTTGCTATTGAAAAGCCTCATTTCAGGACTCCTTTCGTAGACTCATTCTAGTGTATACTACGAAAAGCGCCGATTTCGGTTCCCGATTTGGGGAGGTCGGTTGATTGGGTGTTTCAAATCGAGGCAGGTGGATAATGGATGCCCCAGGGCTGGAGCCCCGGGTTTCCGGGCAGGATCTCCTAGAACGCGACCGCGAGAAAGATTACGTTCACATGGTAGTGGAGGAATCCATGCCGCTGGATACCCAAACTCAAATATGTCAGGAGATGGAAATGAGGCCAGATCTCGTAGCCGATCCCGCCAAGCAGACCGAATCCGGCGGAAGAGCTAAAAGCCTGCCTTATTCCAAAATAGCGCCCGATCCCCGCGGCACCACAAAGAGTAGGGTGCTTGTTCGCCTTGAGGTAGCGGTACCAGACCAGCCCCTGAAAACCCTGACCGTTGCCGATTACATGCACGTCAT
>JBDRQZ010000271.1:0-11317 GCA_043826025.1 bacterium
TTCAAGCTCCATGAGAGCCTGACCTACGAACGAAGCCACGTCAAATGGAACCGGCAAGCACCAACCGAAAAGTAGGTCAAGCGGCCTGCCCGCTTGACAGTCATTCCTTAGTCCGAAGCGTCAAGCGCCGGGGCACTTGACCTACAGCCTGATCGAGGGTGGTTCGGACGGCGGGAAGACAAGAGTCGTCGGGACCGCAGGGGTCCCGACCTACAAGAGGCCGGCCTGCAGTTTGGCCGCTTTGACGGTGTTGGTCAGAAGCATGGCGATGGTCATCGGACCGACACCGCCGGGGACCGGGGTGATCTTCGAAGCTTTGGCGGCGCAGGAATCGAAATCGCAATCGCCCTGCAGGCGGTAGCCCTTCTCCGTAGTAGGGTCATCGACGCGGGACGTGCCGACATCGATCACCACTGCGCCTTCCTTGATGTTCTCGCCATGCAGAAAGGCCGGCTGGCCGAGAGCGGTGATCACGACATCAGCCCGCCGAGTGTGCTCAAAGACATCGCGGGTAGCACTGTGACAGATAGTTACGGTGGCGTTGGTGTCGGGCCACTTCTGCATCAACATCGCCGCCAGCGGTTTGCCGACGATGTTGGAGCGACCGACGACTACGACCTCAGCGCCTTTCAGCTTGACATCATACCGCTTGAGTAATTCGATAACGCCTGCCGGAGTGCAGGACATAAAACGGGGTTCGCCGATCAGCAGCCGACCGACATTATCGGGATGGAACCCGTCGACATCTTTAATCGGATCTATCCGCAGACAGGCGGCGAATTCATCGAGCGGTTTGGGTACCGGCGACTGCAACAGGATGCCGGAGATCTGCTGATTTTCGTTAAGCGAGTCAATTAGACCGATCAATTCATCCTGCGAGATCGTCGCCTCTCTGTTGATAACCTCGGAGTAAATCCCGACCCGCTTACACATTCTCGCTTTGGAGTTCACATAGATTGCCGAAGCCGGATCATCACCGACCAGAATCGCCGCCAAACCGGGGACGATCCCCTGCTCTGCCAGTCGCGCAACTTCCTCCTTGAGTTCATCTCTGATCTGCTTGGCGATCTCGGTACCATCTATGATCTCAGCCATGGCGGCAATCTCCATCCTGATTAGTCTCCATCGGGGACAGCGCCCTCCGGCGCCATCAGAGTATAGCGTTCGATACTATTGGCCAGTCCGGTTTTGTCGTCGACCTCGACGATCACACCCTGCATGCGGATGTCGTCGGTGGCACAACTGAAACGATATGGCATGCCATGCAGGAACCGTTTGATCGCGGCATCCGGCTTCATGCCGATAATCGAATCGTGCGGTCCGGTCATGCCGCCATCGGTGAGAAATGCAGTGCCGTTGGGCAGGATTTGTTCATCTGCGGTCTGCACATGGGTGTGGGTGCCAACCAGGGCGCTGACTCGCCCATCAAGATAGAGCGCCAGTGCTTTCTTTTCCGAGGTCGCCTCGGCGTGCATATCGACAAAGACGACATGCGTCTCGCGGCCGATCAACGCCAGCGCGCCATCGGCGGTGCGGAAAGGACAGTCGATGTTGGCCATCCCGACGCGACCCTGTAGATTGAGCACCGCGACACGGCGTCCATCCAGCAGCGTGGCAATATAGAAACCATTGCCCGGCGCACCGGCTGGATAGTTGGCCGGTCGCAGCAGCGCCGGTTCCGCCGCAATGTAATCGCGAATTTCCTGGCGGTCCCAGATATGATTGCCGGAGGTCTGGACGTCGACACCGTAAGAGAACACCTTGCGGGCGATCTGCTCGGTAACGCCGAACCCGCCGGCCGAGTTTTCGATATTGGCGATCGTGAAGTCGATCCGCTGCTCGGTCTTGAAATCACGCAGCATCTGGGAGATGATCCATCTCCCCGGCTTGCCCATCACATCAGAGATAAAGAGAATCCGCAAACGCAACTCCTAACGGGCGTACTCGATGGAACGCGTCTCACGGATGACGGTCACTTTGATTTGACCGGGGTACTCCATCTCCTTCTCAATCCGCTTGGCGATATCGCCGGCCAGCACCGAAGAACCGAGGTCGTCGAGTTCATTGTTCTCGACGATCACCCGAATCTCACGGCCCGCCTGAATCGCATAGGCCTTGGCGACACCTTTAAAGGAATCAGCCAGTTCTTCAAGCTTCTCCAGTCGCTTGATATAGCCTTCCAGCGGTTCGCGCCGCGCCCCCGGCCGCGAGCCGGAGATCGCATCCGCCGCCTGCACCATCACTGCGTATGGCGAAGTTTGCGGGATGTCGCCGTGATGGCTGCCCACCGCATTGATGACGAACTCATGCTCGTTGTATTTCTTGAGGAATTCCATACCGATCTGAGTGTGGGTCCCTTCCGTCTCGCGATCGATTGCCTTGCCGATATCATGCAGCAGACCGGAGCGCTTGGCGATGTCGTCGTCAAGTCCGAGCGCCGAGGCCATCAGGCCGCACAACATTGAAACCTCTTTGGCGTGTTGCAGCACATTCTGACCATAACTAGTGCGATAGTTGAGCTGGCCGAGCAGAGTCACAATGTCCGAATGCATGCCGTGAATGCCAAGCTCGAAGCAGGCCTGTTCACCCGCCTCACGGACCATCATGTCCATCTCCTTGCGGGCTTTCTCCACGACCTCTTCAATGCGAGTGGGATGAATGCGGCCATCGGTAACGAGGCGTTCGAGCGCCATGCGGGCAACTTCGCGTCGCACCGGATCGTAGCCGGAAAGAATCACCGCTTCGGGGGTGTCATCGACAATGACGTCAATACCGGTCAGAGTTTCAAAGGAGCGAATATTGCGGCCTTCACGTCCGATAATTCTTCCCTTCATCTCGTCATTGGGTAGCGAGACCACCGAGACGGTCGATTCGACGGTGTGATCGGCGGCGCAGCGATAGATCGCCTGAATGATGACTTCCTTGGCTTCCTTTTCGGCGTTCGCCTCGGCTTGCTCCTTGATCTCCTTGACTACCGCCGCCGCCTCCATTTTGGCCTCGCCGATGAGATTATCCATCAGCAGTTTTTTGGCCTCGTCGGAGGACATACCGGCGATTCGTTCCAGTTGCCGATTTTGATCGGCGATTAGTTGTTCCAAATCCTTCTCGCGAGTCGTGATGCCCCGTTCGCGGTGCGTGAGGCTCTGCTCGCGGCCCTGGAAGTCTTTCTCTTTCTTGTTGAGGATATCAACCTTGCGGTCAAGATTGATTTCCTTTTCGACCAGGCGTTTTTCCTGTTTCTGAAAATCCGCCCTTTTCGACTGTAGTTCCCGCTCGAATCCGACCTTCTGCTTGTACCACTCATCTTTGGCCTCAAGCATGGCCTCTTTTTTCTTGATTTCCGCATCTCTGGCAGCATCCTCAACGAGCTTCTTGGCGTCAGCCTCAGCTCGCTTGATGCTACCGACGGCGGAGCGGGTATTAACCAGATAGGTCAGCAGGGCGCCAATCAGGAGCCCCGCGACTGCGGTGATGATAAACAAATAGTCCGCCATGACTACTCTCCCGGCGGTGGACCGGGTGACGCGACCAGTCCGCCGCGATATATATCAAAACATGTAGGAGATCTTGAGTCAGCCGCAGGAGGGCTGCGGCGCCGGAGCAAAAAAGAGAATTAAGGCGCGGTTTCCTCAGGCATCCGACTATCGAGCCATTCGATGATGGTTTGCGTCTTTTCCTCCAGGTGCTCGATCTCTTTCGAGGTCGCTTCCCGGGCCCGAAATAGCTCGTCGGTGATGTTCAATGCTGCCAGAATTGCCACTTTTGTAGGCGGTTTATTGTTATTCCGCTCGGCGACCTCTCGCATTTTCTCATCGAGATATGCCGCGACTTTGAGGATATACTCAGAATCAGCATCTCCTCTAATCGGATAATCTTCGCCGTAAATGTTAACGGTGACAGTCTGCTTTCTATCTTCCATCAATCTAATGCCGTAACGCCTGGCGGCCAATTACTCCTAAGTAGCTAACCCAAAATCTATGTTAATGTTAACCGAATCTTAACAGATTAAACGCCACTGTCAAGAGAAATCCATCTCGCCCTGTAGGCGCTCGATTTTATCGACCAGCTTTGAGATGCGCCGCACGGCGCCGGCGTGCTGCTCACGCGACCGACTGTCATCTTTGTCCTGTCGTCGCTCCAACTCCTTGAGCTGAATCTGAGCCTGCTGTAGTTCCTCGCTGAGTTGCGCGTTGGCTGCCTTCAGCCGATCCCGCTCCTGCAGGAGGGATTCATACTTGCCGACGATCTGGTCGAGTTTCTCTTTAAGTTGCTCCAGTCTGTTCATGATCCGACTAAGCTCTCAGTTTTGCGTCATGCTCTTTTTCCAGAGCAGTGACAATCTCATTAAATACGCGATCAATATACTCATCGGTTAAAGTCTTACTTTCATCCCGGAAAATCAAGCGAAATGCGACAGACTTCAGACCTTTTCCAACCTGCTTGCCGCGATAGAGGTCGAAAACGAGCAGGTCGACCAGATTCGCGCCACCCGAGGCCCGGATGGTCCGAAGTACCTCCGAGGTGATAGCACTCTCGGCCACGACAATCGCCAGGTCGCGTTCCGTAGAAGGGAAACGTGGTAGTTCGCGGAACTCAGGGATGCCGGAGCGTAACTCGAAGAGTCTCAAAAGATCAAGCTCCGCGAGGTAAACATCCGCTTTAATGCCAAAAGCCCGAGACTGTGTGCTGTCCACCTGGCCGCAGCGCCCAATCATCCGGTCAGCCAGCTTGACCTCAAAGCAAACACCCTCGGCAAAGACCGGGTGCGACCCGGGATTCAGCGTCAGTTCTGCCGTGGTTAACTCAGCGATAACCTCCAGTGCCCCGCGAACATCCTGAAAGCCGAATTCGCCGGGATGGAAGGTCCAGTTTTCGCAGGAATCTGATCCACACCAGGCCAGGCCCAGGCGGAAGGATTCAGTCGGTTTTGCCTTGCCCTGGGGAGCGAAGGTGTTGCCGATCTCGAACAGCTTAATGCCCTCGACCTGATGGTTACGGTTGTGGCGAACAACATTGAGCAGACTGGTGTACAGCTCCGGCCGCAGCCACTTCAGATCCTCGGACAGAGGGTTGAGCAGCTCGACGGCACTGTTGGTGCCAAGCTGGGTGACCTGCTTCGGATCGACAATACTATTAGTCACTATTTCAAATAAGCCCTGGCCTAGCAGAGACTCCCGCACTTTGTCAGAAAATCGCTCACTCTCGACCCGGCGAGTGACCAACTCGCCCCCCGGCAACATCTGCTCCGGGATGTTGTCATAGCCAGTAATCCGCGCGACCTCCTCAATCAGGTCGATCTCGCGAGTGACATCTGGTCGCCAGGTCGGCACCGAGACGGAGATAGTCTTCCCCGGTTTGACATCGAACTCCAGCGCCTTCAATGCATCGATCATCTGCGGCGAGGAGAGATCGGTCGCCAGCAGGTGATTCACCCGGGCCGGGCGAAGTTCCAGTTGCAGTGGCTTGATCGGGTCGGGATAACAATCGACGATTCCGGCAAGGACATCGCCGCCGGCATGCCTGGCGATAAGTGCTGCCGCGCGGTCGAGCGCCACCGGGACGATGTTCGGGTCGGCACCGCGTTCAAAACGATCCTGACTCTCCGATTGCAGGTTGATGAATTTACGCCCGCGCCGAATCGTGCGTGGCTCGAAATAGGCGCTCTCCAACAACACCCGCGTAGTCTTCGCGGTGACCTCGGAGAACTCGCCGCCCATGACACCGCCGATGGCCACCGGCACCTCACCGTCGGTGATCAGCAACACGTCGCGGCTCAAGATTCGCTCGACGCCATCAAGGGTGGTGAACTTCTCACCCTCCTTAGCGCGGCGCACCAGCACTTCCGGCTTGCGGAAATCATCATAGTCGAAGGCATGCAAGGGATGCCCATATTCCATCATGACATAATTGGTGATATCTACTACATTATTAATAGAGCGTACACCGGCGGCCAGCAGTCGCTGCCGAATCCACCAGGGTGACGGCCCGATCTGGACATTTTCGATTACTCGCGCCGCATAACGCGGGCAGGCTTCGGGGTCGGCGATCTCTATCTTGACCGCATCCCCAGCGGGCCGCTCGACTTCTTCCAGCTCAACCTTGGGATAGCGAAGTGGGCTGCTGCAGATCGCGGCGATATCCCGCGCGATGCCGATAGTCGAGAGGCAGTCGGGACGATTGGGCGTCAGATCGACATGAAGAATCTGATCATCGAGTCCGAGCGCTTTGGTGATATCAGCGCCAAGCTTCATCGAGGAGTCAAGTTCGAGGATGCCGCTGTGGTCGTCGGAAAGCCCCAACTCCATTTCGCTGCAAAGCATCCCTTCCGACTTAACGCCGAACTTGTCGACAACTTTGATTTTGTGGCCGCCGATCACTGAGCCAACCAGCGCCAGCGGCGCCTTCATACCCTCGCGGACATTGGGGGCGCCGCAGACAATCGAGAGGGACGCTTCGGGACCATACTCGACCTGACAGACATGCAGATTCTCGGCATTGGGGTGAGTCTCACTGGAAACGACCTTGCCGACCACAACCTTCTTCATCTTGGGCGCGAGCGGTTCGATTTTGGCGCACTCAAGCCCGACCATAGTCAGCTTGTGACCCAGAGTCTCCGGGTCATAGTCGAAATCGACCAGCTCCTTCAGCCAGTGAAAAGATGTCTGCATCTTCCCTCCCTCAGAACTGCCTCAGGAAACGGAGATCGTTTTCATAGAGCAAACGGATGTCATCGATTTTGTGACGCAGCATGGCGATGCGTTCCATACCCATACCGAATGCATAGCCGGAATACTCCTCCGGATCGTAATCGACCGCAGCCATCACATTGGGATCGATCATGCCACAGCCGAGAATTTCCAGCCAGCCGGACTGCTTGCAGATGCGGCAACCGTCGCCGCCACAAAGGAAACAAGTAATGTCGACCTCTGCCGACGGCTCGGTGAAGGGGAAAAAGCTCGGTCTGAAACGCAACTGCACCGCTTCGCCGAAGAACGCTCGTGCGAAAGCGGCGATCACACCTTTAAGATCTGCGAAACTGACACCGCGATCGACATAGAAACCTTCGATCTGGTAGAAGACACAATTGGCGCGGGCGCTGATGGCTTCCTGACGATAGCAACGCCCCGGCGCAATAATGCGCACCGGCGGCTTCCGTTTGAGCATCTCGCGCACTTGAATCGGCGAGGTGTGGGTCCGCAGCAGCAGCTCCTCACCTACGTAGAAGGTGTCCTGCATGTCGCGGGCCGGATGATCGGGCGGGAAGTTCAGGGCGCCGAAATTGTAATATTCCTCTTCGACTTCAGGGCCGAGCGCCACTTCGAAGCCCATACCGAAAAAGATGTCGGAGATTTCACGTATCGTACGAGTGATTGGATGCAGCTTGCCGGTGGGGTAGCGTTTGCCGGGCAGACCATAATCGATTCTGGCGGCCGGGCCCGGAGCGGCGCCGGCCAGTCGCGTCTGCGCCTCCTCCAGCCAGCCTTCGATTTTGCCTTTGGCCAGATTGGTTTCACGGCCGACGACCTTACGATCCTCGGGGCTGAGGTCTTTCATACCCCGCAGGATGCCGATTATCTCACTCTTGCGTCCGAGGTATTTTACTCGAAGTTGTTCGAGGAGGTCGGCGGAAGCGCATTGCGAGAGCTCGGCCTCCGCCTCCGCCAGGACGCCTGCCAGCTTCCCCACTCGCATGACTTAGGCGCTTCTGGCGATCTCAGTGAGCTTGGTAAAAGTTGCCATGTCACGCGCCGCAATATCAGCGAGCGCCTTGCGGTCGAGATCGACTCCAGATTTCTTCAAGCCATGCATGAAGGCCGAGTAGGTAATCTCCGACTGCTGGCAGGCCGCCGAGATACGAGTAATCCAGAGACGCCGAAAATCGCGCTTGCGATTGCGACGGTCGCGGTATGCGTAAGTCAGGCCCTTCTGTACGGTCTCTTTGGCGGTGCGCCAAAGATTCTTGCGGCCGCCGAAGTTGCCTTTGGCCCGCTTGAATACCTTCTTGCGACGTTGCCGGGAGGCAACACTATTAGTAGCACGTGGCATCTTATCTTCTCTCCAACTCTTCCAATCTATCCAATTAACCGGGTAGCAGTCTCTGCAGACGCTTCACGTCGGCCTTGTCCACGATAGTCGACTGGCGCAACGCCCGTTTGCGTTTCGAGGTCTTCTTGGTCAAAAAGTGACCCGCAGTAGCTTTGTTGCGTTTAAACTTGCCGGAGCCGGTCCGCTTAAACCGCTTCGCCGCTGCTCGATTTGATTTCATCTTGGGCATCTTCAGTTTCCTTCTTCACCGCTCGCTTCTCTTTGCGTGGCAAGACGACCATCGACATCGTACGTCCTTCCATCTTCGGTTCATATTCGAGAGTCGCGATTTCGGCCAATTCCTCTTTGAGGCGATTGAGAATACGCGCCCCATGTTCTTTGTAAGCCATCTCCCGGCCGCGGAACTCAACGTAGAGTTTGACTTTATGACCCGCCTGCAAGAAGTCGATTACGTGATTCGTCTTGAACCGATAATCATGTTCATCAATCTTGGGCCGATACCGCATTTCCTTCATGACTACAGTCTGTTGCTTCTTCTTGGCCTCTTTGGCCTTCTTTTGCAACTCGTATTTGTAGCGACCGTAGTCCAGAATCTTACAGACCGGCGGTTTAGCCGTGGGCGAGACCTCAACCAGATCAAGGTTGCGACTGCGGGCCAGTTCCAAAGCGTCACGTGTCTGCATAACGCCGACCTGCGCGCCTTCCGGATCGATTACTCGCACTTCCGGAATGCGGATTCGCTCATTGATCCTGATCCTCGGTTCGCGTAGCTGCTTCTTGGGCTTCGGTATAAGCTTACCTCCGTATCGTTTACAACTTACAGCAGTCTAGCCGCATAACTTTTTAAGATAGCGGCAGCGCATTCACTAAACAAGCAAAAAAACGACTACTTTCTATTCGCCCGCAACTCCGGGAGGCAATTCCTTAGCAGCGATCTCGGCGGTCAGCCGCGCGATTACCTCGTCGACAGTCACTGCGCCAAGGTCGCCCTCGCCATGACGGCGTAAACTGACTGTGCCCTGCTCCGCCTCGCGACCGCCGATAATCAGCATATAGGGCACTTTCTGGAGTTCCGCTTCACGAATCTTGTAGCCGACCTGCTCGGAGCGCTGATCCAGCTCAGCCCTGATGCCCGCCGCCTTCAATCTGGCAGTGACCTCGGCGGCATAATCATGCTGCTTCTCGGTAATCGGAATCACCTGGGCCTGCACCGGAGCGATCCAAAGCGGGAAATAGCCGCCATAATGCTCGACCATCACCCCAAAAAAGCGTTCCAGCGAACCGAAAATCGCGCGATGCACCATATAGGGCCGCTTCTGCTCGCCATTGGAGTCTATATAGTAGAGATCGAAACGCTCCGGCAGATTGAAATCGAACTGAATCGTCGTACACTGCCAGTTGCGCGACATCGCATCTCTGATCTGTAAATCGATCTTGGGGCCGTAGAAAGCGCCGCCGCCCTCATCGACATCATATTTGAGGCCCTTGGTCTCCATTGCATGGCGCAGCGAATTCTCCGCCTGCCGCCATTGTTCAGGCTCGCCGATCGCCTTCTCCGGACGGGTGGAGAGAAAGAGCAGGTAGTCTTTGAAGCCAAAGGCGCCGAGAATCTTCTCGGTGAGATTGATGACGCCGATGATCTCATCCTCCAGTTGATCGGGAGTGCAGAAGATGTGGGCGTCATCCTGGGTGAAGCCGCGCACCCGGAAGAGGCCGTGCAGCACACCGCCCCGCTCATAGCGATAAACAGTACCCAGCTCAGCCCAGCGCATCGGCAGTTCCCGATAGGAGTGCAGATCCTGCTTGTACATCATTATGTGGAAGGGACAATTCATCGGTTTGATCTGATACTTCTCTCCGTCCACATCCATCGGCGAATACATGTCATCTTTATAGAAGCCGGTATGTCCCGAAATGTCCCAGAGCTTGAGCCGGGCGATATGAGGCGACATGACAAGTTGATAGCCGTTCGCGAGGTGCATATCGCGCCAGTACTGCTCGATGATATTGCGCATCAGTGCGCCCTTGGGCAGCCAAAGCGGCAGGCCGCCGCCGGTTTCCTCGGTGAAGGTGAAGAGCCCCAGTTCGCGCCCAAGCTTGCGATGGTCACGCTTCTTGGCCTCTTCGAGCCGCTTGAGGTAATCCTCAAGCATCGACTTCTTGGGATAAGAGACACCATAGATGCGCTGCAGCATTTTGTTGCGCTCATCGCCGCGCCAGTAAGCGCCGGCGACGGAAAGCAGCTTGAACGCCTTGATCCGTGAAGTCGAGGGAATATGAGGACCGCGGCAAAGGTCGCGGAAGTTATCGTGTCGGTAGAAACTGAAGACCTCCTCATCCGGCAGGTCATCGATCAGTTCCTTCTTATAGGGCTCATCCCCGGCCTGGACCTCTTTGAGCGCCTGCTCGCGCGTACACTCCTCGCGCTCGAATTCGAAGTCGCCTTTGACGATCTCCGCCATCCGGGCTTCGATGCGGGCCAGATCCTCTTCGGTGAAGGGGTCGTTGGTGTCGAAATCGTAATAGAAACCCTCGGCGATCGACGGGCCGATCGCAAGCTTGGTTCCGGGGAAGAGGTCGAGCACCGCCTGCGCCATGACGTGGGCCGACGAATGCCAGAAAACATCGCGGCCCTTGGGGCTGTCGAAGGTGAGAATCTCGATCTGGCCGCCACTCTTGAGCGGCGCGCGCAGATCGAGAACCGAGCCATTCACTTTCAGCGCTATGGCTTCCTTGGCGAGTCGAGGTGAAATCGACTTTGCGATCTCGGCTCCGGTGGTCCCTTCCGGGAATTCTCTGGCGGAGCCATCGGGGAATTTGATTTCCAAGCTCATTTTTCAGTCACCATCAACAAAAATGCCTCTGGCGAGGCTGCAATATGGTGGGCGATATTGGAATCGAACCAATGACCTCCTGCGTGTCGAGCAGGCACTCTAACCATCTGAGCTAATCGCCCACGAAATCAGGTTTTCAAGCCTAACAGAGTATCCTTCCGACCACGGACTGTCAAGTCTTTTTTCCCGCAGTCGCCTCAAGTTGATACGCTTATCGGGAATCTGGCGCGGGAGGAAAATTGAATCCTCCGGCCGGGTCTCTGTCTAATAGTAGTTATCGTCAGCGACGGGCCCAGCCATAGGCAATATACTTGGCCGAGTCGGGTAGCAGCGGATCGAGCGCCGCGTCCAGATAGGCAAGCCCCCGGCGCTGCCATTCCGTGCGTCCCAGAGTCGCCGTGCAGCCGAAGTAGCAGCACCGATGCCGAGCATAGATA
>JBDRQZ010000272.1:0-2718 GCA_043826025.1 bacterium
AGCTTGCAGGATGGGATGACCAATTCTTAAATACAGTGTTAATGGCTAAATTTTAATGAGGCTGCCCTGTAAATCACGGTTTTAACATTGCATAACCCCTTGCTTTGCTATATAGTGCACGACTTATCGCGGGGTGGAGCAGTCTGGCAGCTCGTCGGGCTCATAACCCGAAGGTCGTAGGTTCAAATCCTGCCCCCGCTACCAAATTAAGTCCCTGGAGTTTAACGACTTCAGGGGTTTTATTTTGGATGCGATTGTCCACAAAGGCGCCATTTTCTAACAATTTTCTAACAGAATTCTGAGATGCATTCCCGAAAATCGTCCGATCGAGACGGCGACCGACATCAGTTGTCATGCTCGGCATCAGATGACCATAGCGATCCAGGGTCGTCTTAGCCGAAGCGTGCCCCAACTGATGTTGGACAAACTTGATGTTCTCACCCTGTGCGATCAGGAGTGAGGCATAAGTGTGCCGCAGATCGTGAAAACGGATCCTACGTAAGCCGGCTTTAGCCAGCGCGGGATGAAACTCCCGCTTCACCATGTTATCGGGGTCCATTGGTTGACCGAGGCCATTGCAAAAGACCAGGTTCAGCTCCGAGGGCGGCGCCATCTCGCGATGCTGCCGCAGCGCGGCCACCAGTGTCGGCGACATCTGAATGCGACGATTCGAGTACCTCGACTTGAGGCTCGAAAAACGACCCTGATAAAGAGCCCGTCGCACCGAGATCTCCTGCGAGTGCCAGTCGATGTCGCTCCACTGCAGTCCCATCAACTCTCCCCGGCGCATCCCGGTCAGGATTGCCGTCAGGAAGAGCGTCTGGTAGTGCGGGTGAGCGTTGCAGAGGAAGAGACCGATCTCCTCGGGATTGAGGAAGTCCATCTCACGAAACTCGACCCGTGGCCGCTTGACAAACTCGGTGGGATCCTGGTTCACGAATCCCCAGGCCCGGGCATGCTTGAACATCTCCTTGAGCACAACGAGGAAGTTGATGACTGTCTTAGGTGACAGCCGATCCTCGGAGATCTTCGTCGCAACGAACTTCTGCACATCACCGGCAGTGATCTGATGCAGCCAGAGATCCCCGAAACAGGGATCAAGGTGCAGCCGGATCGTCCCCTCATAGCTTTTGTAGGTGGACTCCTTGACACTCACCCTGGCATAATCAGACAGCCAACGTTTGGCAAAGTCGGAGAATCTGACTTTGACCAGCTCCCTGTAAACGCCTGCATTGACGTCGCCCAAGCGAGCGGTCAACAGGCGTTCGGCATCTCGCTTGGTCTGACCAGCTTTCTCCCATTTCTGCTTGCCATTGACCCGATACACGGCATACCAGCTTCCAGAGCGCTTCTGAGCGCTTCCTATAGCCACAATTGCCTCACCTCCTCTCTCCGTGGCCAGAAAGAGCGCGAACGCACTCTGAGCGGAAAAAACAGCTGACATGATGCAGCAAGATACCAGCCGGGCCAATAGCAGTCAACACAATGTCACAGCGACCAGAATGAATCAAAGACTCGGATCCGGCCGCCCTTTCGCCCTCAAGTATTCCATGACCTTCTCCTCTTCGAAACGTACATACTTGCCGACTTTGATGTGCGGCAGAATCTCCGGCCCGCCCTTCCTGGTCCGGTCGTAAATCCAGGAGACCGGGACACCGAGGCGGGCTGCCAACTCATTGGGATTTAGTAGATTACTCATCTCGTTGATTCTCCTCTGCATCTCTCGCACTGGTCAGTGATCCTATGTCGCCTCTCATCTAGCCACCTCTCGAACTGCTCGAACAACTCACTCATGTCGATTGCACTCTCTCGTTGTCTGGGCAGTTTTGCCGTTACGATTTCTTTCTGCCGCTCCGGATGTACCGTGCCGTAGTTCATCATCGTCGTGGCCGGATTCTCATGTCCGAAATTCTGGCTGTAGGCCTTGAACTCCTCGGGGGTTAGTCTCTGCTTAAACACAAAGTAGACGGCACCGTGTCTGAAGGAGTGTGGCGGGTAGTACTCCAGGCTTGCCGCAGCCGCCCGAGCCTGGAGGATCTTTCTTATCGATGTGGCGCTTCTCCATCGCTCAGGCTCAATATCCGTCGATTCAAAACAGCAGGCGTCATCCTCCTGCCCCAGCTTTGATCTGGGGAACAATGGGTCACTAGTCGTGAAGGATCTTGAGTCCCGCAGATAAGTTGCCCAAGCCCGAACCTGTTCCACCAGGCTGCAATCAAAAGGCATCAGCCATGATCTGATCTTCTTGTTGAACTTCGTTGCGACTCCGTGCTCTGGATACTGCCGGATTTCCAAAGTCTCGCAATCAAGGTCACCTACCGGCAATGACATTATCGCGCTCACCCGCATTCCGCTCAGGAACAAAAAGGCGACAAGGGCTCGATCGCGCCGATCGATTGGGCTCTGTCCACTGATAGAGGACACCAGCTTCGTCACATACTCCAGACTGGGGAACTTGGTGTCAGTCGGAGAAGCAGCCTCGCGGGCTGTGGCCCGGTCAGGATTAAAAAACTCGACATCTTCCGAATCGATCTTTCTCCTGAGGCCAGGTTGCATTGCCAACCAGAGATAAAAGGCCTTCAGGCAACGCAGCGTCCGGCAGACAGTGCTCGCCGCAATCTTTTTGCCTCGGTACTCCCTTTGCCGGAGTTCAGTCTTGAACTTCACTGCCACGTTCGGCTGGAACGGCACAAAGTCTCGATAACTGGTAAACTCCTC
>JBDRQZ010000273.1:0-3462 GCA_043826025.1 bacterium
CGCCGGCAGTTATACCGATCGCGGCTTCTTGGGAGACTGCGGGTTCATGCCTTCGAACCTCAACGACCTGGTACAAAAACCGGGATCGCTGGCGGTCTGGGATCGGATCAGCGGTCTCGGCTGGCATGGCCCCTACATTGACAGCTCCGGCGGTGAGTATCTGGCGGACGCGTGGGAAGTGAATTATGTCTACAATCCTACTGCTCGCACCATCGCCAGCATCGGCTCCGGCGACACGATCAAGGTGAGTTTCTGAAGATGAAACGCAATCTTGCTCAGCGGGGCTTCACCCTCATGGAGATGGTCGTTGTGATCATCATCATGGGCATCGTGGCCACGGTCGCGCTGCGCTCGCTGACCTCGACTCTGGAGACAACCAAAGTCGAAGTCACTAAGCAGGAGATGGGTCAACTTGTATATGCCTGCGTTGGCAATCCCAATCTGGTGGCCAGCGGGATGCGCACCGACTTCGGCTATGTCGGCGACATCGGCACACTGCCCTCGGGTTTCGACGACTTGGTGACCGATCCGGGGTATGGCACCTGGAACGGCCCCTATATCGGCAACAACTTCACCGAGAGTTCAACGGATTTCAAAACCGACGCCTGGGGGCAGGCCTATACGCTCAATGGCGTGACAATCCAGTCGAATGGCGGCGGTGGCGGGACGCTGACTAAGGCGCTGGCCGCGAATAGCGCGGATTTGACTTCCAATACGGTCAGCGGCTACATCACTGATGCGGCCGGAAATCCTCCCGGTGACAGCGCCAGTCTATTGACTGTGACGCTCGACTATCCCGATGGTTCCGGCGGCGTAACCAACGCGACCGCAACCGTGGCCGCGAGTGGAGCTTTCGATTTCAGCGGCACTGTACCGATCGGCAACCATCGGGTCGAGGCGGTATATACCTCGACCAACGATACCGTGATGGCTTATGTCTCGGTGCTGCCCGGCTCGACCGCCTATGTCACTCTGCGAATCCCCAGGGCACCCTGGTCGGTCGCGCCCGGGGGCGGCGGGGGTGGCGGTGGAGGGACGCCTAGCAGCGGCGAATTGATCTTCGTACCTGGATCGGCTCAGTGTGACGGCGGTACAAACCAGTCGCCGCGCTTTAGTATCTATAATGATGGCTCCAGCAACATCGAAGTCGAGTGGTTGATTGCGACCTATACACAATCGCCGACAGCCTACTTTCAGCAAGTGCGATTCGGATCGCCGACCGTGTTTAGCTCCAACAACCCACGAGCAGCCAGCGGCGACACGATTTACTTCAGCCCGCCTCAGACTGTGCAGGACGGCGTGACCGTGATTGTCAGGCTTCAGAATTTCAGGGACGCCCAGAGTGGAGCATCCAATGTCGTCGATATGAGTGATGTCGATTTCAGCGTCGAGTTCAGTGACGGCTCGGTGGTGAATTTCAACTCCGGCAGTTAGAGCAAGGCATGACAGAAATAGAACTTCAGAATCTCAGCAGTATCGCGGTCGAGGCTCCTCAAGTGGAGGAGCGCTCCAAGCCCCGCCTTCCGCAGATCAAAGCTGCGCTTCTGTTCACTTTCGAATTCGATGAGAACAAAGTGTACTGGAGCGCCGTACCCCGTCAGCGGCGGAAAAGATCCGGCTGGCAGCGTGGGACTCTTGATGCCGGATACAACAAACTTGAGCGATTGCAGGACTGGTTTCACACCCTCTGGTCGATCGCCGGGAAATACCAGCACGAGTTCCATATTCACGTCACCGGCTCGGAGATTCTGCGCCGCAGTTTCAAGGTGCCGGTGGTTCCCAAAGGGGAACTGAGCGCCGTTGTCCATTCGCAGGCGCGCCAGAATTTCCCCTTTAATATTGACAGAGGATTCTTCGGCTGGAAAGTTATCGACCAGTTGGAATGGGCGGGTGGACCCAAGTATGAAGTCTACTCACAGGCGCTGGCCGAGCACTGGCATAGCTGGCTGGGAGAGCTGTTTGGGGAACATCTCGATCAGGTCAGTTTCATCGGCGCCGGTGGCCAGCAGCAGGAGCAACTGCTGCTGGAAATCAGTCCCTCCTTCAGGTCGGAGGATT
Source organism: bacterium (assembly GCA_043826025.1). Taxonomy (GTDB): domain Bacteria; phylum Zixibacteria; class MSB-5A5; order CAIYYT01; family CAIYYT01; genus JBDRQZ01. Next base: position 2,059 of record JBDRQZ010000273.1, read on the forward strand.
CCTATCTGATTCGCCTGCGTGGCGACTTGTTGGAAACCGGTTTCTATCATAATGGTCACCTGGAGTTCTTCCGTGAAGTTCCGGTTGAAAGTCTAGCCGACAGCGACGTAGCCACCGAATTGCAGGCGGCGCTGGGTGAATTGGCGCCGACCGTTGAGATGGAGCACAGCCTGCAGATCAATGATATTCGCATCATCATCTCTGACGCGCTCGAGTACTACTATGGTCTGTTCGGGCAACGTCGGATTGGGACAGTCTATCTGAGTCTGCCGTCGGCTTTTGAGAAAGCGGCAATGGAGTTTGCCGCGGGAACGGCCGACTGCAAAGTCGTCAATCTTTGCGAACACCTGCGCGACAACCACTATTTGCCGCGCGAAATTGATCAAAACGCTACCGGTGGCCCGCTTGAGTGGCTTTCGGTGCTGCCGAAACACAAATTGGCAGCGTCGCTCGTCAATCTGCTGCCGGCGTGGATAGTGCAGCGTCGTCGTGCTGCGCGGCTCTTTGGCAGGTCGCTGCTCGGCCTGGTGTTGCTGTTGATCGTTATGGGCTCGCTTTCTGGACTCAAGGTCCTGGGCAGCGACGTCTTGCGCGATGAACTGGCGACACGCCAGGCGGAAATCGTAAGAACCCGGCAACATCCGATACTTGCCCAATTGGGAGATTTCCGCGCGCAGATCAACTCGCTGACCGCGAATCTGCAGGGCTACTCCAAGTTGGAGAGCGTCGACTATCTGCAGGCGCTGAAGCTGCTCTCGACCCAAAGTCGTGAAGCAATCAGGCTCAACTCACTTAGCCTCAAACGGCAGCCGGCCGGTCTCGGCATGATTGCCAGTATATCCGGAATTGTCCGGAGTGCCAATGAGAGGCAGGAGGGTGAACTCTTCGCCTACGTCGCCGATCTAAGCCGACGCCCGGAGGTGGTGACGGCGCGGGTGCTCGGTAAGCAGGTGGATCGTCAGCTTGGACAACAAACCTTGAAATTCGATCTGGAAGTGGTGCTGGATAGATGAAGACGCAGATCCTGAATACTCGACTGATCCTGATACTGGCGCTGGCAGTGGTGCTGCCCCTGCTGTGGTATCTCCTTCTCTATGCTCCCCAGCGGCAGACTGAAACTGCGCTGAGAGCCGAGCTGCAGCTTGCGGAGCAGGCGCATGAAGAGGTCGACGCGAAATTGCGACTGGCCTCCGAACTGGCCTCGCAGAAGAGTAAAGTCGAGCAGCGCTGGCGCAAGTTGACCGACTGCCTCTTCCCGGCCGACAGCGCCGAACTACTACTTGGATACTTGAGTCAATTGGCGACGGAGCATGATCTGGCGCTGCTCGAAAAGCAACTGGGATTCGATCCGCTCCTGGATAAGGTGGCGACCAATTCACAGCTTGGGCAGATCGAGGCGGTGAC
>JBDRQZ010000274.1:0-2342 GCA_043826025.1 bacterium
CTCGATCAACAACCCTGATCGACAAAACCAAAAACCCCTACCTGGAGCGGATGTCTTGACACAACCTGTAGCGAATGTCTTGACACTGTACAGCCCTGCGCTCCTGACATCTCACCGCAGGCGAGAGATTAGTGGGCGGCAGTTGTCCACAACTGCCCCCACTCTGTTTGTGGAAGTAGGGGCGCAGCGCGCTGCGCCCGCCTTGTCGTCCCTGCGGAGGCAGGGACCCAGCAGCGGCGAGTTTAGTCAGCCCATCAACGTCGGGTCAACGGCACACCATGAAGAATCAGACAGTAGGCATTAGACGCAGAGCGCTGGACCCCGGGTCAGGCCCGGGGCGACCGAGTTGGAAGTCTTCACCGATTAAGTGATGGGCACGCGGCAGTGTGCCCCTATTCTTCCTGTCAAAGCAACGCCGTCAAACGCTGTAATGCTGGCGAAGGCCAGAATCCACGAAGTTTCGGGAAGCAGTGACCTGACTTGGCAAGTAGCAACTCGCACAGCAAGTCAACAATCTGACGGCTGTAAGACAACCGGCATGGGCCCTGGCCTCCGCCAGGGCGACATACTCCTGTCATCCCGGCCGCGGCCTGCCCCCGAGTTTCATCGGGGCAACCGGGACCTCGCCACCGTGGACATTCCGGAGCGTGCCCAACCCTTACAATTGATACAACATCAGATAAACCACGATCCCCGTCACTGAGACATACATCCACACCCACCAAAGCCAGCGGGTGATGCGCACATGCTTGGCGAACTTGCCACGCAACGCGTGCACCACCGCGACAATGATAAAGGGCACCATCACCGCCGCGAGAATCGAGTGCGGAATCAGGATGATGAAATAGAGTGTCCTCGTCCAGTCGTGGTAGGGATATGGCACCGAGCCGACCTGATAGTGGTAGATCAGGTAGGAAATGAAGAACATCGCCGAGGAAACCAGCGCGGCAAGCATCAACTTCTTGTGAGTATCCTGTAGGCCCCGCTTAATACTGATGAAACCGAGCAGCAGCAGGAGCGCCGTCGAGCCATTCAGGATCGCATTGACTGTCGGCAACTGGCTCGCGTTCATGACTCCTCACGCGCGAGAATGCGAATCTGCTGTTTGAGCAGATTGATGTCGCGCTCATCGTCATAGGAATAATAGCCGCGAATCTGCCCCTCACGGTCCACCAGAATAAAATGCGAAGGATGCCCGCCGGGCAAGGACTCTGCCGCCAGCATGAAGCCCTGCTCCATCAGCTGCGCCACACTATCAATCGGCGCGCGCAGGTAGTGCCAGCGTTCTTGCGGCACGCCATGATCGTCGATGTATTCACGCCGCACATTGACCGAATCGTAGTCGGGATCTACCGAAATCGAGACGAACTGCACCTTGTCGGAGTGCTGGTAGAGATCATTCAGCTCGGCAATCACGCCCGACATCACCGGACAGACACTGCGGCAGCGGGTGAACATGAAACCAACGACATTGAGTTTGCCCTTCATCTGCTCCAGACCAAAAGGCTGCTCGAGTTGATCCTGATAGGTAAACTCCGGCACCTGACCCAATACCGGCACCTGAGTGGTCGCCGATTCAGCCACACTAATCACCACGGCGCCGATAATCGCCAGCACTGCTGCGAAAGGCGCGGCCCAGAAAAACACCAATGGGCTTTTATCTTTATTAGTCATAGTATTCTCCTATCACCTCAGCTACGAGGTGACCGGTCCCCCACGCTTGAGTGCCGTATAAATCGAGAGCAGTGCGCCGATCAGCAACGCCGCCAGCCAGAGATGGAACACCTGCAACAGCGGCGGCGTGCCGATACTGATCAGGCCCAATCCCAGCATCAACTGCCCGGCCACCAATAGCATGATCCACCAGACCCCCTGCTTGACCAGTCCAACAGGTTCCCCACCGCTGAGCAGACGCAACCCTACTATCCAGGTAAAAAGCGCCACGATACCGCCCAAAATCGGATGAATCCAGATCATCACCCCCACTTTACCAAGCAACTCCAGGTCCCCGGACAGCGGATATGCCAACGTCAGTTTCTCCAGCGCACCGCGCACATGCCCCCCCAGCAAAACCTGCACGATCACCAGCAGCCAGAGCGTGCCGACCAGTGCTGTCCCGCCACGTGGATAGTGGCCGCCGCGATCGGCCTCCGGATTGGAGATGTAGTAGCTCTGTTGTGTCACATAAGTCAGCAGGCTGAGCAGACCGAGCGACACCAGAAGGTGCATGGTGACCACCAGCGGCGCCAACTCCGACTCCACTACCTGACCACCCTGCCAACCGAGGAAGGCCACCAGCAGTCCGGCGATAATCGAGGGAATCAAAATCTTGAGGTGTTTAC
>JBDRQZ010000275.1:0-5677 GCA_043826025.1 bacterium
TTCATACTTACTTTGCCAGACACCCTCTTCATTACCGATCAGAAAGATACCCACCACCAGCAGAAAACCGGCCAGCGCCAGAGTCAGCCCAACTTTAGCTTCACGCGACATTGCTAATTGTACTCCCGTCCACAGGCCAGATATTCGACAATAAATGGGTCATCGGCAAGCTTGAATTCATCCGGCGTACCGCAGAAAGAGGTCACACCATCCTTAATCAGAGCGAAACGGTCGCCGACATAGAAGGCGCTGATCAGATCATGGGTCACCACGATGGTGGTAACATCGAATTGCTCCTGGGTGTTTCGAATCAGTTCATTGATTGTTTTCGCAGTCATCGGATCAAGCCCGCTGGTCGGCTCATCATAGAGGATATCGCGCGGCTGGAACGCCAGTGCTCGCGCCAGCGCGACCCGTTTCTTCATACCGCCGGAAAGATCGGCCGGCATCATCGGCTGCACCCCGGAGAGATTGACAAATGAGAGAACCTCCTCGACGCGATCGGCGATGTCCTGTTTACTCATATCGGTGTGTTCCGTCAGCATGTAAGCGACGTTTTCGGCGACGGTTAGCGAATCGAAGAGCGCCGCCGACTGGAAGAGCATACCGAATTTTTTGCGCACCGGCATCATGCCGGTCTCGTCGAGCGGTGTGGTGTCTTCATTGTCTATGTGGATTTGTCCCCGATCGGGACAGAGAAGTCGCAGGATCAGTTTGAGCAACACCGACTTGCCGCAACCCGATTGCCCCAGAATCACCATCGTCTGGCCGACCTTGATCTCCAGATTGACACCCTTGAGGACTTCCTTATCCTCAAATGACTTGTATATGTCTTTCAGGACGATCACGCGTGCATTTCCCTCACACCTCGAAAATAAGAAAGAAAACCTTCACCAGAATGAAGTCAAACAGAAAGATCAGGATCGAGGCGGCCACCACCGAGTAGGTAGTTGAGCGCCCGACGCCACGGGTGCCGCCGGTGGTGGTCAGTCCAAGATAGCAGCCGATGATCGCAATGACGACGGCAAAAACCACCGGTTTGACCATGCCGGTGAAGACATCGACCAGACTCAGGGCCTGAATCGAGCTGGATTTGTAGAAGGCGAAGTCGATCCCGAGCGAGTAGAGCGAGATCAGCATCCCGCCGAGCATGGCGATCACATCGCCCAGTACCGTGAGCACCGGCAGCATGATCAGGAGCGCGATCAGACGGGTGGTGACGAGTTTTTTGATCGGATTGGTCGCCATCGCCCGCATCGCGTCGATCTGCTCGGTAACCTGCATCGAACCGATCTCGGCGGCGATCCCGGCGCCCACTCGACCGGCAACCACCAACGCGGTCAACACCGGCCCCAGTTCGCGCACCATCGAGAGCGCCACCACAGTGCCGATATACATTTTGGCGCCAAAGCGCGCCATCTGATAGCCGGTTTGCAGCGCCAGCACCATGCCGGTGAAGAAATTAGTCAGCAGGACAATCGAGAGCGATTTGACTCCGATCGCCTCCATCTGATCGACAATCGTGCGGAAGTAGAAAGGTCGGCGGAACAACTGCACCAGGGTGTCCAGCAGCAGCCGGTTGATTTTAAAACTGTGCGCCGCGATGCGAAAGATCGCGACTTTATCGACTACTGTTCTCATCAGCCTAGCGCGTTTTCGCTTTCGGTTTCAGGCCGGCCTGCACCAGCAATTTATCCTCTAACACCCCAAAAGAGTCACAGATCAGGAATTTTCCATTAGCCAGGATTTTGAGCCTGGTCGTGAAATCGAACTTCACAGTTGTACTATCGCCCTGCTTGACGGTGATCCTCAGCACCCCGCGTCGCTCGCCGACATAATCGGCGCCGAGCAGATTCTTGCCGCAGTCGCAGTAGTCGGTCAGCACATCGAAGCTGTCGGTGACAATCAGCCCGTCGCCCGCATTGGCTTTATGAATCGGCAGACCCTCCTCCCTTACCGCCTGCTCCAGCCGCTCGAAAATCTCGGCCTGGGACAGCTCGCGACTGCTCCAGAGTACGGGGTCGTGCGCCATTGGTTTCTGGATAGTACAGCCGGCCACGAACAACAGCAGCAATACTGAGACCCCTGCTCTCATGCCGGTCAATTTAGTTGGTTTTGACCCCCCCCGCCAGAGGTTTATGAGAGGCCAGACTTCGGCGATTGCACTTGACAGAATTGCCATGTCAGCTAGATTGGAAAAGAACAAAGAAACGACATCGATTCTCAAAACGAGAAAGCGTCGGGAGGCTCTATGATGGCGCGACTTGCTTTGCAGGCATTCTGCTGGATAGGTCTTTGCCTTATTCTCGCATTTCCACTCCCCGCCCTGGCTGAGCAAGACCCGAATGATCCCGGTGAGGCAGACACAGTGATTGTCAGGCCCTATTCCTTCGTGCAGGCGGAAGGCCCGTGGCCGGACTCGATTGGGATTCCCGTCGAGATCTGGGCAGATGACACTGTCGAAGCTTATAATCTGGGCCTGAAGGTGACCGGTCCGGGAGCCGAGTATTTCCGGATTTCTTCGATCGTCCATAGTGGCCCATGTAACCCAGCTTTTAATACCCCTTCGCATGTATACAGCGGTGACACAAATGCGGTCATCTTCGGCTGGGTCGACTTCACCGGTGGCTTTCCCTGCGTGAGCCCTCAAGGCCAGCTTGCAACCATATATCTGCAGGTCGATCCCGCGGCGCCGATCGGCGCCACTGCCAGTCTCGATTCGACATTCGTCGCACCCGCGGGCTTTTTCGTTTTCGTGCTTGCACCTGCCTTCCAGGTCACCCCGCAGTTCTACAATGGCAGCGAAGATGGGGAAGTCACAATCGTGTTGGGCGTGGCTCAATGTGGGGATGCGGACGGTGACGGCGAAATCAATATCTCCGACGCGATCTTCCTGATTCAGTATATTTTTGCCGGCGGTCCTGCACCCTCACCTCTTTTCATCGGAGACGCGGATTGTTCGGGCGGACTGAATATCTCAGATGTCGTCTATCTCATCAACTACATATTCGCGGGCGGCCCTGTTCCCTGCGATCCGAACGACGACGATACTCCCGATTGCTAGGCCGGGCCGCTACTGGACTTTGAAGGATTCCTCTGCAACATTTGCGCTGGCGCTGAGTATTAGGCTAGGTACATTCGTGAAAGTGCTGTGAATGGCACATTCCGGCTGGAGGTCTACGACATGGAGGCAAGGCAAATGACCCCGCAAGAAGCATACAGTCAACTGAAAGAGAGAATGAGCAAGATCTCGGTGCTTGGCTCAACTGCAGCGGTGCTCTACTGGGATCAGGAAGCTTACCTGCCCAAGAAGGCCTTCGATCATCGCGGCGAGCAGTTGGCGCAACTCGGCAGCCTGCGACATGAGTGGTTCACCGATCCTCAAGTAGGTGAGTGGCTGGCAGCGACAGAGGGATCAGAACTTGTCAAGGATCGGGAGACAGAGGCAGCGGTCAATGTGCGTGAGTGGCGACGGCTCTATGACCGCGTAGTCAAACTACCGAAAGAGTTCGTCGAGGATTTCACCCGGACGACTACCAAGGCCTCACAAGTTTGGGCGGAAGCGCGCAAGAAGTCTGATTTTAGCCTGTTCGCACCGCTGCTTGAGAAGATTGTCGAGCTCTGTCGCCGCAAGGCTGACCTGATCGGTTTCAAGACTGAGGCCTATGACGTCCTGCTCGATGAGTATGAGCCGGGCGCCACCACCGCCGAGGTCGAGCAGGTGTTCACCGCGCTACGACCTGAATTGGTCGAATTGATCGGCAAGATCGCCGGGGCGCCGCGCAAACCTGATCTCGGGATTCTGAGGAAGAGATACGATATCGACAAGCAGAGGCTCTTCTGCGAATCGCTGGCGGCAGCGCAGGGCTATGACTTTGCGCAGGGCCGGATCGATGAGTCTGTTCATCCCTCCTGCAATGGGCTGGGTCCCTACGACACTCGCGTCCTGACCCGCTACTATCTCGATGACCTGGCTGAGGGTATCACCGGTATCACGCATGAGGTCGGCCACAGCCTCTATGATATCGGCCACCCTGACAAGACGCACTGGGGCACGCCGATGGGTGAGTGCGCCTCGCTGGCGATCCATGAGTCGCTCTCCAGAATGTGGGAGAATATCGTCGGTCGCTCACGCGAGTACTTGACCTACTTCTACCCGCAACTGCAGCGAATCTTCCGGGAGGAACTTGCCGAAGTCAGTCTGGAGGACTTCTACGGCGCGATGAACTTTGTAGCGCCCTCCTATATCCGGGTCCAGGCCGATGAAGCGACCTACAATCTGCATATCATGCTGCGCTTCGAGCTGGAGCGCGCGATGATTCGCGGCGATCTCAAGGTCAAAGATATCCCCGGCGAATGGAATCGACGCTTCAGGGATTATCTCGGAATCGAGGTGGATAATGATGCCAACGGTTGTCTGCAGGATGTGCATTGGTCGCATGGCATCCATGGCTACTTTCCCACCTATGCACTCGGCAATCTCTGCGCGGCGCAGTTTTATGCACGGGCGCAGAGCGATCTGCCCGGGTTGCTGCAGGATTTCGCGCAAGGGGATTTCAGCAGGTTGCTGGGCTGGCTGACCGAGAAGATTCATAGCCGGGGGTTCAAGTATTACTCCCCTGAGCTGTGCGAGCGAGTCACCGGCAAGGCACTCTCGCACCGGCCGCTGATCGATTATCTCTATGGCAAATACGGCGAGATCTACGGCATCACGCGGTAGTCGCCGGGCTGCGGCGTGGTCGGCAGTACGCAAAGTACTCGCAATTGCCGGCTGCACAGCGTAGATTTAGTTGAAGGAGTAAATGCTGCGAGATCGCCTGAGCGAGTTAGGCGGCACCCGGCAAGAGTGAGGAAAGTGAGTCGATGCCCAGCAATGTTTCCGATATAGGCGTTCTGGTCGAGAAGGCCCTCCATCTCGAGCTGTTCCGGCTCAACAACACGGCTGTGACACCGCTGTCGCTTCTGCTGTTCGGCTTAGTCGTTCTGGCATTCTATTTCCTCTCCCGCGTTCTGACCCGTGGGTTGCTCGGCAGGGTTCTCAATCGCACCAAGATCGAATCGGGGGTGCGCTATACGCTGGTCCGCATCAGCCATTACCTGGTGATGATCGTCGGAACGGTTTTCGCATTTCAATTCGTGGGGATCGACCTCTCCGGCCTGGCGGTGGTTTTCGGGCTGCTGTCGGTCGGCATCGGTTTCGGTTTGCAGAATGTGACCTCGAATTTTGTCGCCGGACTGATTCTGCTGTTTGAGCGACCGATCAAGATCGGCGATCGGGTCACGGTCGGCGACACCGAGGGTGATGTGGAGGCGATCAAAATGCGGGCGACGATGATCCGCACGCTCAACAATATTTCGATAATCGTGCCGAATTCGGAGTTCATCTCCTCGAATGTGGTCAATTGGTCACACGGTGACAGCAAGATCCGGCTTGATCTCGAGGTCGGTGTGTCCTACGGCTCCGACCTTGATTTGGTGCTCAAATCACTCAAGGAAGTCGCGGAGGAGCATCCGCTGGTCCTGAAGCGCCCGGAAGCGGATGTGCTGTTTCGCGGCTTTGGGGACTCCTCCTGGAATATGCTGCTGCGAGCCTGGATCGACGACCCGCGCGGACATCACGTCGTGCGCTCGGAAATCAACTGCGGGATCGTGCGCAAGTTCCGCGAGAAAGGCATTG